>JAKAMJ010000046.1 GCA_021812955.1 bacterium
CCGGCGCTCGTCGTGATGCTGCTCATCGCGCTTCTCTTCAGCGCCATCGGCATCACGGTCGCCTCGAAGCTGAAAGACATGCAGGGATTCCAGCTTATCATGAACTTCCTCGTGATGCCGCTCTTCTTCCTCTCTGGCGCGCTCTTCCCGCTTAATAACATACCGCCAGCCCTCCTTGTCGTCGCTCGTCTCGACCCGCTCTCCTACGGCGTCGACGCGCTCCGCTATTTCCTCATCGGCACGTTCACGTTCTCGATGGCGCTCGACATAATCGTCCTCACCGGAGTTACGGCGTTCTTCCTCGCCCTCGGCTCGCACTTCTTCTCGAAGATCGAAGTCTGAAACCTAGGACATCGGATGTCCTAGGTTTGGGAGATGCCGCGGATGAGGCCGGTGATGCGGTCGACTTCGCGGAAGAACTGGGGCGAGCGCGGGTCGCGCGGGCGCGGGAGGCCGATATCGAACGAATTGACGATGCGTCCCGGGTGCGCGCCCATCAGGATGATGCTGTCTGAAAGCTCTACGGCGTCGGGGATCAGGTGGTTCACCATGAGGATAGTCATGCCGTACGAGCGCCAGATCTTCAGCAGGTCGGTTCTTAGCGCCTCGGCGGTGATGGTGTCAAGATTTGAGAATGGTTCGTCCATGATGAGCAGGTCGGGCGATATCGCGAGCGCGCGGGCGAGCCCGACGCGCTGGCGCTGACCGCCTGAAAGTGCGGCGGGGTAATGCCGGGCGATGCTCTCGAGCCCGACTTCGCGCAGCTTTTCAAGAGCGATGCGTACTCTTTCCTGCCGGGGAACGCCCTGCATGCGCAGGCCGAAGGCGACATTGTCGAGCGCGGTGAGCCACGGGAAGAGCGCGTAATTCTGGAATACCATCGCCGGCTTGGAGAAATTGCGTACGATCGTGCCGCTCTCGGGGCGCATAAGGCCGAGGACCACGCGCATGAGCGTCGACTTGCCTGCGCCCGACGGGCCGACGACCGACACGAACGAGCCTGCCGGTATGGACAGTGATACGTCCTTGAGCGCGAGCGCGTTCCGCTTCTGGTCCGCGAAGCGGGCGTTTACGCGCGATAGCACGACGGCCGGCCGGGCAGGATCACTCTGCATAGCGTTTCGCGCTCTCGGTCATGAGCGGTGCCCATACGAGGCGGTTGATCGTGAACACGATGAGCAGGATGACGAGCATCCCGGCCACAGCGGACTGGTTTACGCCGGTCGCGCTCGCGTCCTTTATGAACGACCCGAATCCGGCGGCGTTCGTGATGATCTCCGCGCCGATTATAGATTCCCAGCCGATAGCGATCCCGACTATCGAGCCGGTGAGCACGGCCGGTAACGATAGCGGCATCAGGTAGAACGGGATTCGCCGGATTCCTCTCGCGCCGAAGATGGTCGCGGCGTCGTTCAGGTCTGCGTGCGCATTGCGGATGGCGGCGAGGACGGCGAAGAGTATCGGCCAGAGCACTGAGCTGACGGCGAACAGGATGATCATGCGATCCGTATAGCCGAGGAAGTAGATGAAGAATGGGATGAGGGCGAAGGAGGGCACGTTTTGCAGGATGTCGAATACGGGGAAGAGCGCGTCGGTGAACGGGCTCCATCCTACCAGGAGAGCGATCGCGACGCCGACCGAGAGCGCGATGAGATAGGCGAACACCAGACGGACGGTGGTCTGCAGGACGGCGCCCGTGAGCGTGAGCCACGGGACGCTGCTGAAGTCGCCGAGCGCGGCGAAAAGAACGGTGGCGATAATGATGGTGGTGATAAGAATCCACCCGCGCCGATGCCGCTTCTGATGCGCGTGATTCCACGCGCGCGTAGGCTGATGAGAAACGCTCCGTATCATATGCGTATTCTAACGTATTTTTGAAAAGCTTATTTCACTAAAGTGCGTGTCTGTTGTTGTGTATGGTAGAATATGCAAGTCAGCTATGTAGCTGATGCCGAGCAATAATGCGCGGCATGTTCTTTCAATCCGCTGCATGGGTGTTCAAACCCGTCCTGTACAGACAGCTATACAATGCATGGTGCGTATAGCATTGGTTCTATGAATTCAGTACTTGATCATTCCATGAAACAGAACCCGAACGATGGTGGCTATTATCCATATGGCCGTGTCAGTACGGACGGACACATTGTTCATGAGTAAGTGAAGTGCTCGTAGTCGCCATAAACTCGCCAGAATAGCCGATGGTGTAGAAAGAATTTTTGTCTTTGGCGCAGATGTCACCGATGAGAGTGAATGTTGCCGGATCTACGCCTGTTAGTTCTGAGTAAATATTGGGGTAAATCTCATACACCGCATTCCGATCTTTCCCGAATACGATGTAATTGTTTTGGATGACTGTGAAGGTTGGCATGTCGATTGGACGGGTTGAGCCAGTCGCGGGCCGTGCTAGCAGCCCCTGATAAAAGATATTCTTGTCGTCCTTACCAAACTCGTAGTAAATCTCCTCGCTATTCGCGATTGCGGCTTCGGTAATGAGCGAAAAGGTAGTTGTATTAGCTCCTGCGACGGCAAATTTATTGTAGCGGACTCCATTTGGCGCGCTTGTGCCAGCATAATATTGTATGCGTTCGACGTAGAGAACACGTCCGTTCTCACGGATATAACCAGCACCGAGCATTTTAGTTCCGACATAGTAGAGACCATCTCTCTCTACTATGTCACTCTGCTGATGTTGAGAATATAGATAGACACCCCACGCGATGATTCCGCTCAGAGTAATGATTACGGCTGCAATTGATAGTGTCTTTTTCATTTCTTCACTATAGCAAACTATTGCGATTAATTCCGGAAATCATAAGACCGCTTCTCATTTCGGCGAAAAGAGTGTATATAGATATGATGCAATTCAAACGAACGAAGATCGTCGCGACCATCGGTCCGACCTCGAACGACCAGAAGACGGTCGCCAAGCTTATCCGCGCCGGCATGAACGTGGCCAGGCATAATTTCTCCCACGGCTCGCACGAGGCGCATGCGAAGGACATGGCCGTCGTGCGTGCCGCGTCGGCGGAGCTCGGCGCGAACATCGCCATCCTGCAGGATCTCGCTGGGCCGAAAGTGCGCATCGGCGATTTCAAGGAGGGCAGTGTCACGCTCGTGCCAGGCGCGCGGATGACGCTCTCCGCAGAGCCGTGCGAGGGCACGAAGGACCGCGTATTCATAAACTATCCGCATCTCGCGGAGGAGGTGAAGAAGGGCGACAAGATATTGCTCGACGACGGGCGGCGCGAGCTCGAGGTGGTTTCGGTAAAGGGTACGGATGTCGTGACTAAGATCATCATCGGCGGCACGATCAAGGGTCGTCGTGGCGTAAACATCCCGGGCGCATTCCACAAGGTCAGCCCTATTACCAAGAAAGACCGTGCCGATCTCGTGTTCGGTTTGGAGCAGGGAGTCGACTTCGTCGCGCTTTCGTTCGTGCGTTCCTCAGACGATGTAAAGATGCTCCGCAAGCTCATCGCGAAGCAGAACCCGAAGCGCACCCCGAAAGTCATCGTAAAGATCGAGACGCCAGAAGCGGTTGCGAACCTCGACGCGATCATCGCGGAGACGGACGCGGTTATGGTCGCGCGCGGCGATCTCGCGGTGGAAATCTCTCCGGAGAACGTGCCGCTCATCCAGAAAAAGATCATCAGCGAGTGCGTCGCAGCCGGCAAGCCGGTCATCACGGCCACGCAGATGCTCGAATCCATGATCCAGAGCCCCGTCCCGACGCGCGCCGAAGTTGGCGACGTAGCGAACGCTATCCTCGATGGCACGGATGCCGTCATGCTTTCGCAGGAAACTGCTATGGGCGAATACCCGGTCGAAGCAGTCGCCATGATGGCGAAGATCGCGCACAGGGTCGAGAATGACCGTGCGTATCGCGAAGCTTTCCGCAGGGTCCGCGCCGTAAACAACGAGACGGAGATCGTGGACGCCGTCGGCCGATCGGTCGTGGACGCGCTGCACGCCACGAACGCTCAAGCGATAGTCGCGCTCACGGAGAGCGGCTTCACGGCGCGCATGGTATCGCGCTACCGCCCGACCCGCCCGGTCATAGTCTTCACGAGTCACGAGGGCACGGCGCGCCAGCTCGCGCTCTCGTTCGCGTGCCACCCGGTGGTCGCGCCCGCATTCGGCAATCTCGCGCAGGTGGTCGAAGAGTCGAAGAGGCTGCTGGTCGAGCGGAAGCTCGCGAAGAAGGGCGACCGGTTCATCATTTCCGCCGGCATACCGTTCGGCCTGGTAGGGGGCACCAATCTGATGATGGTGCAGACGGCCTGATAGCGTGCAGGGTGCACGCAATACGAAAACACGCGCGCCGCGGAGCGGCGCGCGTGTTTTCGTATTGCGCGTATTCAGTTCGTCGCTGCGGTCGAGGTCGCGATCAGGATGCGGATGTCCGCTTTCGATCGGAGCTGCGCCACGAGCGCGGCTACGCTCGCTTGCTGCTTCTGACGGATCACCATCTGCTCGACCTGGCTGCGGACCTGGCTCAATGGCGGCGTAGACGTGCCGGACTGCCCTGCGGCTAGCTGCGCGTAGAGGCTCTGTACTTCGGCGTCGGTCGCCGTGGTGGACGCCAGGCGGAGCTGCTGGCCGAGGTAGGCGTTTACGATGAGGTTCTCACTGATCTGCGAGCGCAAGTCCTGCTCGGTCATCCCTCGCGCTGCGAGAGCCTTTTCATACTCGGCTGTCGA
>JAKAMJ010000047.1 GCA_021812955.1 bacterium
TCTGAGCTTGCGGGAGTGGCGATTACTCGCGTGCATCTCGAAGAAGATACGGCGCGCTCGTCCCACGAAGGGGGCAGGAGCCTCGTAGATTTCAACCGCGCAGGCATCCCGCTCATGGAGCTCGTCACCGAGCCTGTCATACGAGACGCGCAGACTGCCGGCCGGTTCGCACGGGAATTGCAGCTCCTGCTGCGCACGCTCGGAGCCGGGAACGCCAATCTCGAGAAAGGGGAAATGCGTATCGAAGCGAACGTTTCCGTCTCGAACGAGGACGGCGTATTCGGCACGAAAGTCGAGGTGAAGAATATAAATTCATTCCGTGCAGTCGAGCGCGCTATCGCGTTCGAGATCGCTCGCCAGACCGCGCTCGTGAAGAGCGGCAAGAAGGTCGTGCAAGAGACGCGCGGGTGGGACGAGGCGAAGCAGGAGACGTTCCACCAGCGCTTCAAGGAAGAGAGTGCGGACTACCGGTATTTCCCCGAGCCGGACTTGCCGCGGCTCTTCTTGTCTGAGGTGCCGGAGTGCTCTGCGGCCGTGCTGCGCGCTTCGATGCCGGAATTGCCGCAGGAGCGGCGTTCGAGGTATGCGCGAGACTATTCGCTCAAGGAGGCCGATGCGGCGTATCTGTGCGCTACCGTCGAGCGTGCGGCATTTTTCGACTCGGTGGCGCGCGTCTTGGGCGGCGACACGGCGGCGATCGCGCTTGCCGCTAACTATATCGTTTCCGACCTTGCAGGCATCTACGCAAAGAGGGGCGGCGAGGATTTCGCAAAGCTTGACGCCGAATCGTTTGCGAAGCTCATGCGGCTCGCCGGCTCCGGAGCCTTATCCTCCCGCGGCACGAAAGACACGCTTGCAGCGCTGGTAGACGAGGGCGGCGACCCGGAAGCGATAGCGAAGAGCAAGGGGCTCATGCAGATACACGACACGACGGTCCTGCGTGAAGCAGTCAGGGCGGTGCTTGGCGAAGAAGAGAAGGCTGTCTCTGAATACAAAGCAGGCAAGGGCGCGGCTCTCCAGTATCTGCTCGGGAAGACGATGAAAGCTACGCGCGGCGCAGGCAACCCGGAAGTGCTTAAGGAGCTTCTGGTGGAAGAGCTCGGGAAAATCTAGCGGACGGATACTCTGGTGTGTATAAGCTCTCCCGAGCGAGCCGAGATGCCGCTATACTGCGGGTATGGATGAAATAATAATAGAAGAAAAGAAGTACGTCTCGTCGAAGCAAGCAGCGAAGATAACCGGGTACGCCAAGGACTATATCGGGCAGCTTTGCCGGGAAGGGCGTGTACCGTCTAGGCTCGTGGGGCGTAGCTGGTATGTGCTCGAATCCGCGATAAAGGATCACAGGTTCGGTTCTCCAGCAGAAACAAGAGCCGAAGAGAGCCAGGCTCCGGTCCAGGGTACGGCCGATGCTGGTAAGGTTGAAGACCGTGCGGAAGCCCAGGCCTCTCCGTACCCGATGGTCGAATTCCCTCGTTATGAATCTGCGCCGGTAGAGACTCTCCCGTCACTGAACCTGTTGAACAAACAGAAAGAAGAATCAGTCGAGAAAGATGCGAAAGAAAACCGTGCAGTGGCGCTCCCAGACCTGCAAGGATCATGGAAGGAATGGTTTGATACTGCGGGCGCGTCGCTGGCCGAGGTCGATGCGCCAGTCGTCGGCAACGGAGCGGTAGCGAAAGCTGCAGCTCTGGAAAGTCTTCCTGAGCTGACGGAAGACCACCAAAAACAAGAAGACGAACAGCCGCAGAATCTTGCCGCGCCCGAATACGTACAGCAGAAAGACGACGCGTCCGTCGTTCCTTTGCATATCCGGCAGTTGAGTCGGTTGGTAACCGATGTGCCGCCGAACGAGCGTAACATGCCAAGTGGCGGTACGACAGCAGAAGGCGCTCGCCGGCGTGCGTCAGCAGTTACGAAGACGGTTATGGTCTCTAGCGTAGCGATTGCCGTCGTAGCGGCAATCGTGGCGATCATCGGGAGCGGGTATCTAGATTCGTATGCCACCTCGCTTAACCGAGCCAGCATGCTGACAGGGATATCGGTCTACAATAAATAGCTTATATAAAGCATTTCTCGTCTCGGTTTGACGATACGAGCCGTATTGATTGAAAGCGTATGTTGTGACGGTCGTAGGATGTGAAAGTTTAACCTTCACCAAGGTCACGATACAAACGCCTGTGTTGTGAAAGATACAAGAGACTCCCTATACCTATATATAGGTATAGGGAGTCTCTTGTCTTGATGACGGAATGAGTAAGGAAGTGGTAGATATTCCGTTTATCCGAACGGAACTATAAATGCCCGGGCAGCATATCGAGCGCGACGCGCTCGAGAGTCTGAAGATCGTGATGGTGGTGGGTTTGCGGATGGATTCGAATTGTTTTTCGGCACTCCGATGTGACTCGAGTGCGATGATTGCTTATTTCTTAGGTGAAAAATACGCGGAAGAAGCAAAGACACGAGAGTGTTTTAGTGCCTCGATACCGCACTGGCGTGCGAGATTTTTCTTGTGCCATTTTTATCCACACGACATTCGTTCATGTCGCCGTATTAATAAGTTATTATTTAGTTAATTCGGCTATCCGACATGAACTTCTCACTTAAAGAAAACGTAATCACAACGAAGGACGCAAGCGAGCTTTCCGGGTACACGCCGGACTATCTCGCTCGCCTTGTCCGAGCAGGAAAAATAACCGGAGAGCGTGTCGGTCACAGCTGGCTCATAGACAAAGCATCGCTGGAATCTTTCCTGGAATTGCAAAAATCATCCAAGACCGATCGTGCGCGCGTACTCGCGAGCGAACGGGCGCAAGAGTATCGGCAGCATCGCCGGTTCTCGCAGCGTGTGAAGAGGAATGTCCTGAAAAGGCTGCCACCGCCGGCTGGTATTCCGGTGACGACGTTGCGATCGCATGCGCTTGCGCTCTCGGTTGCCGTTGCAGTCGTCGTGCTTGGCGCCAACTTCGCGTCTGCGCAAGCGTTGCCACGCCTGGCGGGCAGCTTCGCGCGCTTGGCGGGAGAGGTTGCTCTCGGAGCGCAAGAAACCTTCGGCGCTATCCCGGGTGATATCGCCGGGCGATTGCAGACGACCTATGCCGCCGCACGCGCGGTCGGCCCGAGCGTGGCCGCCGCAGACCGGGAAGCGTCCGCGCGGCTCGCGTCACCGGTACTCTCGGACCCGGACATGTCCATGTTCCGGATGTCGTTTAGCGGCAGTCCTTTGCGCTTGGCGGTTCGGGGCGGTCGGGGCGTTGGGCTGGCGGTACCGGCGCCGATCACGGGCGGAGACTCTATCCGCGTGTCAGTGCGCATGTCCATGAGCGGCGTCTACGCGGCACTGTCATCGCCGGCTAGCATCAAAAGTTCGCTGGCGCGCGCATATGCGGCTGTCGGAGAAGGCGCGTATTCGCAAATCTGCTCAGGGCTTTCGGCGTATCTCGCGCTCGTAGACAAAGCTGGCTCAGCAGCGTTCGATTCCGCAGTAGCCACGCGCGACGCGCTTGCGCACGCGCCACAGGGCGCGTTCGATGCGAACGTCGCATTCGGCAATGCGATCGTCGGCGCGACGCACGCAGTCATAAACGCAGACGTCGCAGTCGCGTACGGCATCTCTGCGGCGGCGCCCGCAAGCGCACGAGCGACGACTGAAGTCATCGGAGGGACAGGCGCTCTGCTCGCTTCTGGCGTCGCACGAGTGCCGCATCTCGCGAGCGCGTCGTTCTTGCGCGTGGCGGCTATGCCATCCGTGCTTGCGCCGGCGCTCGCTCGCGGAGCGTTCGGAGCTGAGTACCGTGCCGCGGAGCGTTTCGTCGCGCTCGCGCAAGCCGTCTCAGGCGGGTATCTCGACGGCGTAGAGAGTGCCGGCCGGTTCGCATACGACAAAGCCGCGGCGGGTCGCACTGTCGCGCTCGCGCTCGCGCAAGCGCCCGCTAATGCAAACGGCGCATATCTCAACGCGCTCGACGGGATGGCGGCGGTTTTTGAGGCGGTGGCGCACGGAACGCCTCTGGCGGCCGCGGCAGTGCCGGCGAAGCATGCGCTTTCTGCAAGCGAGCAAGCCGCGCTCGGAACGTACCAGACGATACACGGCTGGTTCACTTCTACGACTGACGCGCTCGCGTCGCTTATTGCGCCGACGCCGGTCATAGTGGTGTCCGTGCCTAACCGCGCCTCACAGCTGCCCGCGAAGCCGGTCGCGGCCGTGCCCGCAAAAGCTGCCACGACGACTGTAGCGTACAGGCCGGTGGTACGGCAGACGGTGAATTCGTACCCGACATACACCACGCTCGTGCAAGGAGTCTCGGAAGATGTGCTGGACCAGCGGCTCGCGGCGCTCCGGTCTGACATCATCTCCGTCGCTTCCGGCATGATACGGCCGGTCGCGCTCCAGGGCGCGGTGAACACGAACGCTATCCAGTACGTGAACATGATCCAGGACCTCTCGAACCTCACCGTGCATAACGGGACTTTCATCGGAGGCTCGATTTCCGGAGCTAGCTCCATATCGGCTGACTCGGGCTCGTTCGGGTCGC
>JAKAMJ010000048.1 GCA_021812955.1 bacterium
TTCGTGCTGCGGAGCGGCCTCGAGACCGACCAAGACATGGGCAACTACGAGCGCTTCCTCGGACGCGACCTCACGAACGAGGACTACATGACGAGCGGCATGGTGTACCAGTCGGTCATTGCGCGCGAGCGCGCGCTCGAGTACGGCGGCAAGTGCGTCGAGGCCATCCCGCACGTCCGGGACGAGATCATGCGCCGCTTCGAAGCGGCGGCTGCCTACAACGGCAGCCGCATCTCTGTCATCGAGATAGGCGGTACGGTTGGCGATTTCCAGAACGCGCTCTTCATCGAAGCGGCGCGTGTCATGAAGATGGAGCGTCCGGACGACGTGCTCTTCGTCATGGTGAGCTACCTCCCGACGCCCGGGACCTTGGGCGAAATGAAGACGAAGCCGACGCAGACCGCCGTGCGCGACCTCAATAGCTACGGCGTGCAGCCGGAGTTCATCGTTGCGCGCTCGAAGGAAGCGCTCGACGAGAAGCGCAAGGAGAAGCTCGCCATCTCGTGCTCGGTGCGCAAGGACCGCATCATTTCCGCGCCCGACATCAAGAGCATCTACGAGGCCCCGCTCAATTTCGAGAAGGACAAGTTCGGTGACCAGCTCCTCGAGGCACTGAAGCTGCCGGCCAAGAACAAGGCGTCGCTCGCCGCGTGGAAGCGCTTCGCGGGTGCCGTGGCAGACGAGAAGGCGAAACCGGTTGAGATAGCCATCGTGGGCAAGTATTTCGACACGGGCGATTTCGTCCTTTCAGACGCGTACCTCTCGGTCATCGAAGCCATCAAGTTCTCATCCGCGAAGCTCGGAAAGCGCGCGAAGATAACCTGGATCAATTCGAAGGACTTCGAGAAGGGCAAGCCGGTCTCGATGCTCTCGAAGTTCGACGGTATCATCGTGCCGGGCGGCTTCGGCGAAAGCGGCATCGAGGGCAAGATAAAAGCCATCCAGTACGCGCGCGAGCACAAGATTCCGTACTTCGGCCTCTGCTACGGCATGCAGCTCATGGTCATCGAGTTTGCACGGCACATGCTCGGGCTGAAAGACGCGCACACGACGGAGATAAAGAAGAGCGCCGCCGACCCGATCGTCGACATCATGCTCGACCAAAAGAAGCACCTTGAGGGGAACAAGTATGGCGGCACCATGCGTCTCGGCGTGTACCCCGCGTACCTGAAGAAGGGCACCATGGCGCGCGCGGCGTACAAGAAGGAACTCGTCGAGGAGCGCCACCGCCATCGCTACGAGATAAATCCGGAGTACGTGAAGCGGCTCGAGGAGGCGGGGCTCGTGTTCTCCGGCACCTCGCCCGACGGCGTCCTCATGGAAATCGCCGAGCTGCCGAAGGGCAAGCATCCGTTCATGCTCGGCACCCAGTTCCACCCGGAGCTCCAGGCGCGCCCCTTGGACCCGCATCCTCTCTTCACCGAGTTCCTCAAGGCTGCGATGGCGCACAAGCGAAAATAGACCGGAGCTGGCGCGTAGTAGGGTATACCAATGGCGAATATCATCGAGGTAGCGCACCTGACGAAACGCTTCGGCGATTTCGAGGCGGTGAGCGACGTCTCGTTCTCCGTTGCCGCGGGCGACATCTTCGCCCTCCTCGGGCCGAACGGCGCGGGGAAGAGCACGACCATAAAGATGCTCACGACGCTTCTCCATCCCTCGGAGGGCGTCATTCGCATCGACGAGCACGACCCGGTCACGGACTCGGACGCGGTGCGGCATTCATTCGGCATCGTGTTCCAGGACCCATCGTTGGACGAAGACCTCACCGCGCTCGAGAACCTCGAGCTCCATGGCGCACTCTACGGCGTGCCCGCGGGGACGCTTCGGAAGCGCATCGACGAGCTCCTCGCTCTCGTCGAGCTCGCGGACAGGAAAGACAGCTTCGTGCGCGATTTCTCGGGCGGCATGAAGCGCCGGCTCGAGATTGCACGCGGCCTCCTGCACCACCCGAAGATCATCTTTCTTGACGAGCCGACTCTCGGCCTCGACCCGCAGACACGCAACCATCTGTGGCACTACGTCGAGCAGCTGAACGCGAACGAGGGCATCACGGTATTTTTCACGACGCACTACATGGAGGAGGTCGAGCGCACGGCGCGGCACGTCGCCATCGTCGACCACGGGAAGCTCGTCGCGCAGGGCACGACCGAGTCGCTCAAGGCGGAGACTGGCACCGCGCGGCTCGAGGACGCGTTCCTCGCGCTCACGGGCAGCAGCATCCGCGAGGAGGCGGGCTCGGCGACCGACCGCATGCGCTCGCACTACCAGATGCGCCACGGCAGTCGCCGCTAACCTATGACGAAAGCTATTTACATCATGTGGCTCCGGGAGGTGAAGCGGTTCATCCGCAGCAAGTCCCGCATCGTGGGCGCCCTCGGCCAGCCGCTCCTCTTTCTCGTCGCGCTCGGCTACGGGCTCGGACCCGTGTTCCAGAAGGCGGGGCAGGGCAACTACCTCGAGTTCATCGCACCGGGCATCATCGGCATGTCCATCATCTTTACCGCCATCTTTAACGGCATGCAGGTCATCTGGGACCGGCAGTTCGGATTCCTGAAAGAGACCCTCGTCGCGCCGGTATCGCGGCTCGCCATCATGTTCGGCCGGACGCTCGGCGGCGCGACCGTTGCGGCCTTGCAGGGTACCCTCGTGCTCTGCATCGCGGTCGCCGCGGGATTCCGCCCGCTCTGGGTCGGGGTCGTGCCGGCAATCATCGTCATGCTCCTCATTGCGCTCCTCTTCAGCGCGCTCGGCATCACGGTCGCTTCGAAACTCCGCGACATGCAGGGCTTCCAGCTCATCATGAACTTCCTCGTGATGCCGCTCTTCTTCCTCTCGGGCGCGCTCTTTCCGCTCAACAACGTGCCGAAGGCGCTCCTCATCGTCGCGCAGTTCGACCCGCTTTCCTACGGCGTCGACGCGCTCCGGCACTTCCTCATCGGCGCTGGCACGTTCTCGCTCGCGACCGATTTCGGCGTTCTCGTCGTCGTTTCCGCCGTGTTTCTCTTCCTTGGTGCGCGGTTCTTCTCGCAGATAGAGATTTGACCTGCGCGGTTGAATCTAATCTGTTTTTCGGGTATCGTGCTCAGACGGCAGTGCTCCTGCACTGCCGTATTGCGGGTTCGTCTAATGGTAGGACACATCCCTCTGGAGGATGGTATTGGGGTTCGAGTCCCTGACCCGCAGCCAACTCGTGCGAGGTTATTCCGCTCGAAGAGCGTCGTTTACACTATGGGTGGAAGCGATACAATTAGCATATGACTAAGTGGAAACAAGTCTGGAAAGAAGATCATCCAATTTACCGGAGACTTTCGCCTGGGGCAAAGACGTTTCTAAAGGCGCGCGGTGAAGATGTTCTTGCGTGGTTATGGGATTCGAATCAACTTATTGAGTATCATAAGGTTGGTGGCTACTCAGATTACTCTTTCACTATCGCTCCAGCCTATAAAGCGCTTGAGAAATGGCTGCTACTTCTGGCTCCATTTTTGGGAGTGCCTGAAGATATAATTCGAAAGGCGCAGGAGAGCGGCAAACTCGGATTGTTTTTGAGCGATGATAATGTAGAAAAGTTTTTCAATTCGATCTTGGAGAAACTCGACGTTGAGGCGGAAAAGAAACGCGAGCTAAAAACATTCGTGCAGACGCTCAACTCAACCTTGAAGAATTTTAGACATAACCCAGCGCACTGCGGAACCATAATTGAAGATATTTTACGCGCCGAAAGTGACTTCTTCACATTGCTTAATACGATGGACAAGATCACTCAGACTCTAATTGACGTCGGCATAATCCCGTGGGGAGGACGTCTCACGGATCCCGTCAAGGAAGCTGAACTAATGGAGAGGCGTAAAAAACTTGCGTCCTTGCACTAATGCTACAATTTTCCTATGACCAAGACACAAGGATGGATACTTATAGTGCTAGCCGTCGTTGTTGCGGGTTATTATTTCCTGCAACAAAATAAACAACAGAGCAACGCTTCCGAGCTCAAGGCTTGTCTAGCTAGTTGCGATAGAAATATTAACGACATCAAAGCTCCGTACTACTCGCAAGCACTCGAAGGTTGCCATGCTTCCTGCCAAACTGCTGCGGTTCAGAATTAGAGTTGATTTATGGTTACGCAATTGAAACCAGTGCAGGTTGAAGGATTGGATAAGGCTTACCAAGACATAGACAAGCTCAATCGCAATGCACGTGGGATTAAAATCGCAGCTTGGGTTACTGCGATTTCTACATTTGTGCTCGCGGTTGTTGGCATCATTGCTTTGTTTAAGTAGCGCTCGAGACGCGTCGTTTAGAAATCGCTCTCACTAGCCAAACGGACTAACCCGGGCTTGACCGACCACGGTTCTGACACGAGACGGCCAGC
>JAKAMJ010000049.1 GCA_021812955.1 bacterium
CGCGACAATCTTCGCCGTCTTTGACTCCTTCTGGCCGATGGCGACGTAAATACAAATCGGGCGCTTGTCCTTCGGCTCGCTCTTCTGGTTCAGGATGGTGTCGATAGCGATGGTCGTCTTGCCCGTACCGCGGTCGCCGATGATGAGCTCGCGCTGGCCGCGGCCTATCGGAATCATCGCGTCCACGGCTTTGATGCCCGTGTGGAGCGGCACGTTCACCGGCGCGCGGTCGATGACGCCGTACGCTTCGCGCTCGATGGGGCGGAGGTCCTTCGCGCCCGTCGGGCCCTTGCCGTCCACCGGCGCACCGAGAGGGTTCACGACGCGGCCGACGAGCGAATCGCCGACCGGAATCGAGAGCAGGCGGCCGAGTCGGCGCACGAGCATGCCCTCGTACACCTTCGAGGCATCGCCGAGGATGACGGCGCGCACGCCGTCCTCTTCGAGGTTCAGGACGAGGCCGTAGATCGGCGCGGCATCCTTGAGCGCCTCCTCGAGCGTGCGGTCATGGGTCGGATCAAAGAGCACCATCTCCGTCATGATGGCGCCCGTGAGACCGTCGATCTCCGCGATGCCGTCGCCGGCCGCGCGTACGGTGCCCACCTCCTCGCCGCCCTTCTTGGGCTTCCACGAGGCGATCTCCTTCTCGATGCGTTCGATTATGCTTTCCATACCGTAAATAGGGTTCAGGTGTCAGGGACCAGGTTTTAGGAACCCGTAACCCGCTGGTAAATGTCTACGAGCGCGCGCTTCGCTGAGCGGTCGACGAGCTTGCCGTTCCCGCGTGCGCGCCAACCGGCGATGAGGCCGTGGTTCACGCGGGCGCGCCTCGCATGGAGCCCTTCGTCTGCCGCGGCGCGAAGCGCCGCGGCCGCCTCGTGCTCGCTCGCTGCTTCGACGACGGTCTCGAACGCCTTCCGGCGCGCCGCGACTTTCCGGAGTTCGCGCACGATCTGCGGAAGTATCTTCACGCGACCCGTGCTCACGAGGTGCTGGATGAGTTTCGTCACTGCAGCATCCGCCGCCGCAGCGTCGTCGTGCTCCGCAACCGATTCGAGCAGCCGGGTGTACTCGTCAATCATGCCTTCTCGCGGATTACTTTCTCCGCAGCGAGGAGGGCGAGCCGCGCGATATCCTTCTCGCTCTCGCGGCGCGCACGCGAGACCTCTTCTGCGGCTCGTGCCTCCGCGTCAGCGGCCACCTGGGCCGCACGCGATTCCGCGGCAGACACGATGCTCGCCTTCTCCTTGTTCGCCGCTTCGCGCGCGGTGGCGAGAATGCCGTCTGCCTTCTTGTCGGCGTCCGCGACGCGTGCCGCTGCGACACCATCAGCACCGGCAAGCTTCTCGCCAGCCTTCCTCGCGTCATCGACGCCCTTCGCTATCATCTCGCGGCGCTTATCGAGGGTCGCCATCACCGGCTTGTAGAGGAAGTACCACAGCGCGATGAGGACGATGCCGAAGTTCACCGCCTGCGCAATGAGGAGGTGCCAGTCGATGCCGAATGCTGAGAAGAGTTGAGACATGGCGGATGGCCTATAGCGGATAGCTCATAGCGACAGACAGAAGCCGAATCATGCTCGTGCTGCTATGCGCCATGTGCTAGCTGCTAATGGATGTTTAGACGAACTTGATGATGAACGAGACCACGAGCGCCAAAATGCCGAGCGCCTCAGTGAAGACGATCGCGAGGATCATGTTCGAGACGATCTTGCCCGAAGCTTCCGGATTGCGGCCGATGGCTTCCATCGCGCCGCCGCCGATAAGACCGATACCGATGCCCGGACCGATCACGCCGAGTCCTGCGGCGAGCGCCATGCCGAGCATGCGTGCTGAGTTAATGTCCATATCGAAACGTGACGTTAGAGTCGAAATAAATGAGCCCATCCCGGGCCCGGCAGAAGCGCCACTAGTGCGCCTCTGCCGGATCCATAATGGCGAGTTTGATGAAGAAGAGCGTGAGAATTGCGAACACGACCGCCTGCACGAGCCCGATGAACATTTCGAAGCCCATGAGTGGCGCGGGCAAGAAATACGGCAGGAAGTATCCCGCCACCATCACCACGACTTCGCCCGCGAAAATGTTGCCGAAAAGACGGAACGAGAACGTGATGAGCCGGCCCAGGTTCGACAGGATCTCGAGGAGACCCACGAAGAACCCGACCGGCGACTTCAGGTTAACATACTTGCCCGCGTACTTGAAAATACCGAGCGTGACGACGCCGGTCACTTCGATCGTGAGGAACGAAATGATTGCGAGAGCGAGCGTGAAGTTGAGGTCGGTCGTCGGCGCGCGCAGGAGCGGGATGAAGTCCGTGCCGCGCATGAGACCCAAGGAACCGACGCCTGGGAAGAATTCGAGCTCGTTGATGAACGCCACGAAAATGAAGATGGTCGCGACAAGCGGAAAGAATTTCCGCGCGAGCTCGTCACTCCCGAGCGTCTCGCCCATGTAGTCGAGCGCTCCCTCGAACGCCCACTCGACGCCCGCCTGGAGCTTCCCCGGCACGATCGCGAGACTGCGGCGGAAAAAGTACACGCCTGCAATGAGGATAGCCATGAGGAGCCACGCCATGATGAGCGCATTCGTCACGGGGAAACCGAAAACGGAGCCGATGCGCTCCGCTGCCAGCACGACCGTGATGCCGCTATGCATGTTCGGAGTGTAGCAAACGGACGCGCAGATAAAAAGTGGAGGCCACGGAGCGGATGCTCCATGGCCTCGTGCGGCGGTGCACTCAGAGCACCCCGCGTTTGTGTTCCCCGATGACGATGCGGCCGGGATTGAACGCTGTCTTGAAAACTGACAGCGCCTTTCGCGGTTCCGCCTCGCCGCACATGAACACGTCAAAGGCCGCATACCCTTTCTCGGGCCACGTATGGACCGAGATGTGGCTTTCGGCCAGGACTGCGACACCAGAGATGCCGCCGCCTTCGGTGAACTTGTGCAGGTGGATGTGCAGGAGCGTCGCCCCTGCGGCTTTGACCGCATCGAGCAGTGCTTGCTCGATATGGTCGCGATCGTCGAGACCTTCGGCTTCCCAAAGATCGATGATCAGGTGGCTACCCGCATAGGTCAGACCGTTGCGGGTAATGAAGTGGTCGCTGCGGCCATTTGCACCCTCCCCGGGCGGGAAATGAACCGGGACGGTCTTCGCCGGCATGCGGGCATGCTCTGCCCCATTGCCATTGATCGCCGCCACATTACCGTGAGCCATCCAGGCCTCCATCCGTTGTGGCAAGGGCAAACGCCGATGCGTTTGCTAACTAAGCCGGCGGCAGTATAGGGCTTTTGTGCAGAAATACAATGGCTTTTTGACCTTCTGGCAAAAAACTGTGGATAACCAGCACGGGGATCAGGAGTCAGTTTTCAGGGTTCAGTGGTCTTTGGCTGCACGCGGACCGATGACGCCTGATCCCTAACACCTGAAACCCCTGCACCCGGTTCACTCTGCACCACAGCTCGGTATCCACCGCAAGGCCTCGCGCCCCCTAGCCAGGCAAGCATCTCGGGGTATACTGGCCCTCGTTACCTACTCGTTAACTAATTCACGTCTATTTCTATGGCACGTAAAGCCAACCCCGCTCTCTTGAAGCCGATGACGCTCTCGCCGGAGCTCCAGGCGGTTATCGGTTCCGGCCCATACCCGCGCGGCGAAGTGGTCAAGAAGATCTGGGACTACATCAAGGCGCACAACCTGCAGAATCCGCAGAATAAGCGCAACATCTTCGCAGATGACAAGCTCATGCCTATCTTCGGCAAGAAGGAGGTCACCATGTTCGAGATGACGAAGCTCGTCTCGGCGCACCTCTCCTAAGAGCCTTCGGGTAAAAGAATCCGCCGTCCGCAGATGCGGACGGCGTTTTCTATTTACTGAACAGCATTTCCGATGGTCAGGAACGGCTTTGCGCCGGGTGTGCCAAGGTACAGTTGCCCATCGCGGAAGCTTATGGCGGGTGGAATGTCCCACTTGCGCGCCAAACTTCCAGAGATGTCGTCGGGCTTCTGGTCGCGAAGCGCTTTCTGCGCGCGCAAATCGCCCTTCGGGATGATTTCCGCGTAGTAGCTTTCCCGGTCCGGCGGCGGTTCCGCGCCATCCGCGAGCTTTTCGCTCATGGTGAGCTTCATCGTGATGCAGGCATTGCAGACGTACCGTATCGCCTCGAGCGAGGCGAAGCCGCCGTACAGTGCGCTCTG
>JAKAMJ010000050.1 GCA_021812955.1 bacterium
GTCTTGGCGATGGTGAATATCGTGAACGTGATGAAGAACGCCGCGGCCACGTCTATCGAGTAGTGCAGATGGCCGAGCAGCACGACTATCGAGAACACGACCGAGAACGACAGGAATACCGTGCGGAGCATGGCGTTGTCCCAGAAGATGAGCGCGAGCAGGAACGGCAGCCCAGCGTGCCCGGAGAAGAAGAGGTCGTCCCCTTTGAATATGGACGGGAAGAGCGAGGTGATGAGGTTCGTCGAGACGGCGGCGTGCTCGGGGAACGGGCTGATGTGGGTGAGCGAGAGGAAGAACGAGCGGATGACGACGAACAGGCTGATGCTCTTCAGCACGAAAGGCGTGCGCTCGAACCGTGTGAGGCAGAGGATGATGATGATTAGGACGAGCAGCGTAGCGCCGTATACGAATATGCCGTCCACGTCGTAGACGCGCGTGTTGCTGAGCACGATGTCTGTCACGGAATTGCTCACCGACCGGTTCGCGTATGAGACGGCGTATGAGTTTATGAGGATCGCCGCGAACAGGAAAAAGGACCCGAGCAGGACGGAACCGGCGAAGCGCTTGTCTTTCAGGTGGTGCATGGTGGTATGAACACACCATACCATAGAACCTGGACTCGGGCGGCGGGGGTGGGGTACAATGCGTCAGACGCATGATTTATTTCGACAAGGTGACGAAGAGATATGGTGACACCGCGGCGCTCGAAGATGTCACGCTTTCCGTCGCCCCCAAGGAATTCCTCTCAATCGTAGGCCACTCCGGCGCGGGCAAGACCACGCTCCTGAAGCTCCTACTGGCCGAAGAGCGCCCCACGGACGGCAGCGTGTTCTTCGAGTCGGTAGACATAAACGACCTCCCGAACTCCGCGCTCCACCACTACCGGCGCAAGATAGGCACGGTGTTCCAGGATTTCCGTCTCATACCGAACAAGACCGCGTACGAGAATATCGCGTTCGCGATGGAGGCCGCCGGGCGCGACGACGCCGAGATCGCGAGCGACGTGCCCTATATCCTCGAGCTGGTGAACCTGGCCGACAAGGCGCGTCACTTCCCGGACCAGCTCTCGGGCGGCGAGAAGCAGCGCATCGCCATCGGGCGGGCCATCATCAATCAGCCCGACCTCATCATCGCGGACGAGCCGACCGGCAACCTCGACCCAATCAACGCGTTCGAGATAGTCGAGATATTCAAGAAGATAAACGAGCTCGGTACGACCGTCATGCTCACGACGCACAACAAGGGCGTGGTGGACGCGATCGGCGGGCGCGTCGTCACCATAGACCGCGGCCGACTCGTGCGCGATGACGTCGGGGGCGAATATATATTATAATGGCGCGCATGAACGGGATGACCATCAAGCGGGTGCTGATCGGCGGCGGGAAGAACTTCATCCGCGGCGGCGCGGTCTCGGCGGCGACGGTGGTCATCATGACCGTGACGCTCTCCATCATCGGTTCGCTCATATTCCTCTCGGCGCTCCTCAATTTCACCCTGAACGCGATCAAGGACAAGGTGGACGTGTCGGTATATTTCGTGACGACCGCGCAGGAATCGGACATCCTCGCGGTGAAGAGCCAGCTCGAGAAGCTGCCGCAGGTGGCGAGCGTGACGTACACCTCCGCCGCCGACGCGCTCACGGCGTTCCGCGCGCGGCACGCGACCGATCAGCTCACGCTCCAGGCGCTCGACGAGCTCGCCGGCAATCCGCTCGACGCGTCGCTCGAAGTGCGGGCGAAGGATTCTTCCGAATATGACAGCATCGTCAGCTTCCTCGAAGCGTCCCCGACGCTCTCGAGCGGCGGCGCTTCCATCATCGACCGCATCAACTACGCGCAGAACAAGGACGTCATAAACCGCCTCACGCTCGCCATCCAGGCGGCGCGGGAGATCGGGTTCGCCGTCGTCATGCTCTTCGCGGTCGCGTCCATGCTCATCGCCTTCGCGACCGTCCGCCTCGCGATCTACGTCGCGAAAGACGAGATCGCAGTCATGCGGCTCGTCGGGGCGAGCAGCGCATACGTCCAGGGGCCGTTCATCGTGACGGGCGTCATCACGGGCCTCACGGCGGCGATCATCGTGCTGCTCCTCCTGTGGCCGGCGACCTGGTACGTGGGCGCGAAGACGGTCGTGTGGTTCGGCGGGTTCAGCGTCGCGTCGTATTACGCGAGCCATTTCTTCCTCGTGGCTGCGATACTGC
This sequence comes from bacterium, assembly GCA_021812955.1. Classification (GTDB taxonomy): domain Bacteria; phylum Patescibacteriota; class Minisyncoccia; order Phycocordibacterales; family Phycocordibacteraceae; genus C7867-001. The sequence continues at coordinate 2,201 of JAKAMJ010000050.1, forward strand.
TCGCGGCCGGCGTGGCGCTCGGCGGCGTGGCGTCCGTGTTCGCGATACGCAGGTATCTCCGGGTCTGATATGGCGCGCGAGGGTCACAAATACATATTCGTGCTCGGCGGCGTGATGAGCGGCGTCGGGAAGGGCGTCGTCACCAGCTCGATCGGCCTGCTGCTGCAGGAGAAAGGGTACGCCGTGAATCTCGTGAAGGTGGATCCGTATCTGAACGTGGATGCGGGCACGATGAACCCGACCGAGCACGGCGAGACGTTCGTGCTCCGGAGCGGCCTCGAGACCGACCAGGACATGGGCAACTACGAACGGTTCCTCGGCCGCGATCTCACGAACGAGGACTACATGACGAGCGGCATGGTGTATCAGTCGGTCATCGCTCAAGAGCGCGCGCTCGGGTATGGCGGCAAGTGCGTGGAGGCGATCCCGCACGTGCGCGACGAGATCATGCGCCGCATCGATGCGGCCGCTGCGCAAAACGGCAGCAACGTGTCCGTCATCGAGATCGGCGGGACGATCGGAGATTTCCAGAACGAGCTTTTCATAGACGCCGCGCGCGTGCTCAAGGCGAAGCATCCGGACGACGTCGTCTTCGTGATGGTGTCGTACCTGCCGGTGCCGAGCACGCTCGGCGAGATGAAAACACGCCCGACGCAGCACGCCGTGCGCGAGCTCAATTCATACGGCGTGCAGGCAGACTTCATCATCGCGCGTGCGCCGCAGCCGCTCGACGCGCGCCGCAAGGAAAAGCTCGCCATATCATGCAACGTGCACGCGGACCGCATCATCTCCGCGCCAGACATCAAGAGCATCTACCAAGCGCCGATCAATTTCGAGAAGGACAAGTTCAGCAATGCGCTCCTCGACGCGCTCAAGCTGCCCGAGAAGCAGAAGGCCTCGCTCACGGCTTGGAAGAAGTTCGCTGCCGCCGTCGCGGACACGAGCGCGCCCGAGGTCTCGATAGCCATCGTGGGCAAATATTTCGATACGGGCGACTTCGTCCTCTCGGACGCGTACCTCTCCGTCATCGAGGCGATCAAGTTCTCGGCTGCGAAGCTGGGGCATCGCGCGAAGATCACATGGGTCAACTCGAAAGATATCGAGAAGGGAGACGCGAAGGCGCTTGCAGAGCTTGCGAGCCACAAGGGCATCATAGTCCCCGGCGGCTTCGGCGAAAGCGGTATCGAGGGCAAGATACAGGCTATCCGGTTAGCGCGCGAGAAGAAGATCCCGTATTTCGGCCTCTGCTACGGGATGCAGCTCATGGTGATAGAATACGCGCGGAACGTGCTCGGGCTGAAGGGCGCGCACACCACCGAGATACAGAAGAACTCCGAAGATCCGGTCGTCGACCTCATGCTCGAGCAGAAGAAGCATCTCGCGGCGAACACGTATGGCGGCACGATGCGTCTCGGCGCGTACCCGGCACGCATCAAGAAGGGCACCATCGCTCGCGGCGCATACAAGAAAGACGCCGTCGAGGAGCGCCATCGCCATCGCTACGAGATCAACAACGAATACGTAGAGCGGCTCGAGAAGGCGGGCCTCGTGTTCTCGGGCACATCGCCGGACGGCATGCTGATGGAGATCGCCGAGCTCCCGCGCGAGGCTCACCCGTTCATGCTCGGGACGCAGTTCCACCCGGAGCTCCAGGCGCGCCCGCTCTCTCCGCACCCGCTCTTCACCGAATTCCTCAAAGCCGCCATCGCGCAGAACGCATGAAAAACATCATCGAGGTGCAGAATCTGACGAAGAGGTTCGGCTCGGCCGAGGGAGAGTTCACTGCGGTGAAGGATGTGTCGTTCGTGGTCGAGGAGGGCGAGATATTCGCGTTTCTGGGGCCGAACGGAGCGGGGAAGTCGACGACGATCAAGATGCTCACGACGCTGCTCCACCCGACGTCCGGCTCTATCACGATCAATAACCACGACCCGATGCTCGACTCTGATGCGGTACGGCACTCCTTT
>JAKAMJ010000051.1 GCA_021812955.1 bacterium
GAAATCTCCGAAGCCTTCCTTCTTCGCGATAAGCTCGACCGCCATGCGACCGGCGTTATGCCGCGTCTTTTCGTATTCCTTCCCCGGGTTCCCGAGCCCCACGATTACGAGTGCCATGCGCGCATCATACCACGCGCGCCGCGAAGCGGCGCGCGTCACAATCAAAAACTTGCACGCGTTTTTCAGTGCGCGTACAATGCACGCATGTCTGATACCTGGAAGGGTCTTCTGAAGGATCTTTTCACGCTCGCGTTCCTCATCGTCGTCATAGTCGTCCCCGTCCGGCTCTTCGTGATATCGCCGTTCGTCGTCGACGGCGAATCCATGCACCCGACGTTCGAGAACCTCGACTACCTCATCGTCGATGAGCTTATATACGATTTCAAAGCGCCCGCGCGCGGCGATGTGATCGTGTTCCGATACCCGGGAGACCCGTCCATCTTCTACATCAAGCGCATCATCGGCCTGCCCGGCGAGACCGTATCCATCAGCCGCGGCGCAACCACCATCACGACCGCGAGCGGAAAGACATTCACCCTGTCGGAGCCGTATATCGTGAACGAGGACGCGACATATACGAAAGTCACGCGGCTCAACGCCGGCGAATATTTCGTCATGGGCGACAACCGCCCGAACAGCTCGGACAGCCGCGTGTGGGGCGTCCTGCCGCGGGCGAACATCATCGGCCGCGTCGACCTCAGGCTCCTGCCGATCACGGAAAGCGGCTTCTTCCCGGGCGCAGCGACATACCCGGCTGCCCCGCTCGCAGCGACTACGACAGCCTCATGATGACGCGCGACACCGTTCCGGCCGACGAGATACTGAGCAAGGCATCTGCCGTCGGCCAGTACTACGGCTTCACGCCGCTTTCGTCCCTCTCCCTGAAAGCGCGCGGCGCGGCGCACACGAAAGGATACCCCGAAACGCTCGCGGGGATCCGCCTCGACCCCGTCGCCGAGACCGTCGCCAGCTTCCTCAAGCAGTTCCAGCGCGTCGAGCCGCTCCCATCGCCGCGGCAGCCGCTCTTCGTGTGGCACACGAACCTCGCGCCCGGCCGGCCGGCCCAGAAGAAAGTGACGCTCCAATTCCACGCGCTCGGGACCGACCGGGCGATCGCCGACACGGTCGTCATCCGCGCGGTCTACGCGCTCGCGCGCGACCTGTATCGCCAGGAGCCCGTCATCCGCATCAACTCGATGGGCGACAAAGAGACCCGCGCGCGCTACGCGCGCGAGCTTAACGTGTTCTTCAAGAAACGCGCGAACGGCCTGCCCGAGGAATGCACGGCGCGCGCGCGCGAAGACGCGTTCGGCGCTGCGGAATTCGCCATCGCGAACGAGTGCGCGGACAACCTCCCCGCGCCGACCGAGCACTTGTCTGACGCGAGCCGCAAGCGGTTCGAAGACCTGCTCGAATACCTCGAGACGACCGAGACTCCGTACGAGCTGGGGCGGCACCTTATCAGCCGCGGCGCGGTGTGGAACGACATCTGCTTCGAGCTTACCGTCGGCGGCCAGCGCGTCGCGTGGGGTTCTCGCTACAGCGATCTCGCCAGGCACTTCTTCCCCTCTTCTTCGCTGCATGCGACCGGCGCCACGCTCCACATCAACAGTTCCGGACCAGCGGTGAAGCCCATCGCCCCCGTCAGGACACGCTTCGCGTTCGTGCACATCGGCGACGAAGCGAAGCGGCTTTCGATACGCCTTGCCGAAGATTTCCGCAAGGCGCGCATCCCGCTCACGCAGCGCATCGGCATCGAGTCGCTGGCGGAACAGCTCAACATCGCCGAGCGCGACAATAACCCCTATCTGCTCATCATGGGCCGCAAGGAGGCGCTCGAAGGCACCGCCATCCTCCGCAACCGCGCCACACAAGTCGAGACGATCCTTCCAGTCTCCGACCTCATCACCCGCCTCAAAGCGGTTGCATAGACAATTCCTATGCAGGTGTGATAGGATTCCAGGCATATATGGCAACAACCGCAGGTACCCGCGTCGAAGTGAAGCGCGGAAAGAACGAAAGCACCACAGCGCTCATCCGCCGTTTTACCCGTCGTGCGCAATCGCTCGGCATCGTCCGTGCCGTGCGCGGCGCGCGCTACTGGGAGCGCAGCAAGTCCAAGAACGTCGACCACAAGCGCGCCATGGTCTCCAAGGCCCGCCGCGAGAATTACAACGAGATGGTAAAGCTCGGCAAAATTGACCCGGCGGCCAGAAAAACGCGCAAGCGCTAATTCCCGATGGCAGGAGTCGAGATATCGAACCTAACGCGGCGCGAAGCGCCGCGTTTTGCCTATTCAGACGTCGCAAAAGCCGTGATTCCAGGCTGGGAGGTCTCGCTCGTGTTCATCGGCCCGAAGAAAGCGCAAGAGCTCAATGTCCAGCTCCGCGGCAAGACATACACCCCGAACGTCCTCTCCTACGCCCTCGGCGAGAAAAGCGGCGAGATATTCATCTGCCCCAACGAAGCCGCGAGGCAGGCTCCGCTCCACGGCCTCAGCGAGCACGACTTCGTCCTATACCTGTTTATCCACGGTTTATTGCATTTGAAGGGATTGCCACATGGAGCTACTATGGAAGAATGCGAACGAAAACTACTCGCACGATTCTCGAAGAAAAAAAGGGAAGTCTGACTTCCCTAGCCGCTAGTGAAGTCAGACTTCACTTTTTTCCCCTATGTCGAGGAGAATAGCGACCGGCATCGACATCGGCACCTACCAAGTAAAGGTGGTAGTCGTCGAGGAGCTCGCCGATAAGAACGGCGGGCGTCAACTGCGCACCATCGGCACCGGCCTCGCGGAATCGAAAGGTCTCCGTCACGGATACGTCGTCAATAAGGAAGAAGTAGCTTCGAGCGTCCGCCGAGCGAAGCAGCAGGCGGAGTCCATGGCGCGCGTTCCCATCCGTTCCGCGTTCCTCGCGGTAGGCGGCATATCGCTCGACGAGACGCGGGCGACCGGCTCGGCAGTCATCTCTCGCGCCGACCAGGAGATCACCGCCCTCGACATCGAAAAAGCCGCGAAGGCAGCTCGCGAAGCCGCCGCGCCGGGATTCTTGAACCGGCGCGTACTCCACAGCATCCCGCTCGAATACCGCATCGACGGCGCGAAAGCTCTCGGGAACCCGCTCGGCATGAAAGGCGTCCGGCTCGAAATCGACTATCTGTTCATAACCAGCCTCGCGCAGCACGAAGACACGCTCGTGAAGGCGGTCGAGGACGCGGACATCGAAGTGATAGACCGGATGGCGTCCCCGCTCGCCGGCTCCACCGTGCTCCTCGACGGCGAACAGAAGATGAAGGGCTGCGTGCTCGCCAACATCGGCGCCGAAACCGTCTCCATCGTAGTCTACGACGAGAACATCCCCGTATCCGTCAAGGTGTTCCCGATGGGCTCGAGCCACATCACCGACGACATCGCGCTCGGCTTCCGCATCTCGCTTGAAGAGGCCGAGCGCGTGAAGCTCGGGCGTCTCACCGGGCAGATGTATCCGCGCAAGAAGGTTGACGACCTCGTCTCCACGCGCCTCTCCGCGATGTTCACGCTCATAGACAAGCATCTGAAATCGCTCGGGCGACGCGGCCCCCTGCCCGCCGGCATCATCATATCCGGCGGCGGAGCGGGTATCGGCAGCATCAGCGACATCGCGAAAGGCTCGCTCAAGCTCCCGGCGCGCCTGGCCGAATTCCGCTTCTCGCCGGAAGCGAAGGCGCATGACGCCACCTGGGCAGTCGCGTATGGCCTCGCCGTCTGGGGCCTCACGGGAGACACGGACGCCCCGAAGAAGAGCCTGCGCGCCGTCGTGGACAGATTCTTGCAACAGTTCCTTCCCTGACTGTCAATATTTGCATACGGCTCGATTCTGCTATCATGACGAGACAACAGCCAAAACGAGCCATGTCGAAACGCATCGAACCAGAAATCGAGACATTCGCGAGAATACGTGTCGTAGGCGTGGGCGGCTCAGGCAAGAACGCGATCAATCACATGATCGAATCGAAGGTGCGCGGCGTCGAGTTCGTCGCAATCAACTCCGACGCGCAAGACCTCCACCGTTCCCTCGCCAAGAAGAAGATACACATCGGCAAGAACCTCACCCGGGGCCTGGGCACTGGCATGAACCCCGAGCTCGGCAAGCGCGCCGCAGAGGAGACGCGTCAG
>JAKAMJ010000052.1 GCA_021812955.1 bacterium
CGTCGAGGCGATACGGCGCGACTCCGCGCATCCCTCGGCGAAATGGCTCGAATTCGCGCGCACCTCGCTCGCGCGGCGCAATATCCGCGCTTCGCTCGGCCTGACCGAGCAGACGAAGCCGCGCTCGCGCGGCAGCCGCGCGCACAATGAGAAAGAGCGCCCGCCGCACGGCGGTTGATCCGGCTCGCGCGCAGAGTCAGACCGAGAATCCGCTAACGGCGTATATGTCTTCGTCTTCGAACGGGTCTTCCTCAGGCGCGGCAGGCGCTATGGGATCATCCGGAAGCTCCTCCGCGCCCACTCCGGCGTCCGCAGCCTTCTGCGCCTCGCGCTCGGCGGCGAGAGCATCAACGAGCTGCTGCAGATCGTCGGACGAGAAGAACTCGATGAGCAGGCGGCCGCCCTCGTTGCCGTCTTCGTTCTTGGCGTTGGTCTCGATGATGACGCGCGTGCCGAGCGTCTCGGTGAGCGATTTTTCCAGGTCGATCATCTCGCGCGATTTGCGATGATATGCCCGCACGCGCTCTTGCGCGATAGAGCGTGCGATACGCTCGGCAGCACGGACAGAAAGCTTCTTGAGCGTAATCTCCTTGAAGAGCGTCTCTCGCTCATCCGGGCGCTCGTTGAGCGCCAGCAGCGTGCGCGCATGCCCCTCGCTGATCTCCTTCGCGATGAGCGCATCTTGCATGTGCTGCGGAAGCACGAGCAGCCGTAGGCTGTTAGACACGTATTCGCGACTGCGGCCTATCTTCGCTGCTGTCGCGGAATGAGAGAGCCCGAAATCGTCCACCAGCCTCTGGAGCGCCTTCGCGCGGTCGATCGCGTTCAGGTCTTCGCGCTGGAGGTTCTCTATGATGGCGAGCTCGAGCTTGGTCAGGTTGCTGTCTCCGGTGCGTATCACGACCGGCACCTGCTTGAGACCAGCCAGCTTGGAAGCGCGCAAGCGGCGCTCGCCCGCGACGAGCTCGTATTTGGTCTCAAGGCCGCCGTCGTCCTTCTCCACCTCGACGCGAGAGACCACGAGCGGCTGGAGCACGCCGTATTGGCGGATGCTCTCCGCGAGCGACTTCAGACCTTCTTCGGTAAATTCGCGCCGCGGCTGGTACGGGTTCGGCACGATGCGCTCGACATCGATCCAAAAGACCGAATCATATTTCGTCGGCACATATCCAGCCTCTGCGTTCATGAAAATAATCTTAGCATATGGTATCGTGCACAACATAGCCGGGATGGCGGAATTGGTAGACGCAAGGGATTCAAAACCCCTCGCCGCAAGGCATGAGAGTTCGATTCTCTCTCCCGGCACATTGATTATCGCGCCGCCTGAAGCTGACGGAGAGCCTCGGCTGCGGAGCGGCTGATCGACCCGTCATGCACTTCCATCGAGCGGAGCGTGCCTGACGGGTCGACGATGAACGTACCGCCCTGAGCGAGGCCCTCGTCCTGGACGTGCTCAGGATCGTCATTCTCGATAAGCACGCCGAACGCGGCAGCTATCCTCCCTGCCGGGTCCGAGGCCATCGGGAAAGGTATCTCCTTTATGCGTTTCGATACGTCGCGCCAGGCTTTGTGCGCAAGGATCGTGTCCGTAGAGATGGAAACTATTTCAGCGCCAGCTGCCTGGAATTCCGGATACCGTTCAGACAGCTCGGCAAGCTCGGACGCACAAGCCGATACAAAATCGGCCGGATAAAACACGATTACGGCCCACTTCCCTCGCAGCCGAGAGAAACTCGTCTCTTTCGTCTCCCCGTCGTGACACGCCTCGAACTCGAAGTCGGGAACCGGCTGGCCGACCTTTACGAGCGAGACGTGCTCTCTCACGATGTCATGGAAATCTCCGCACAGCTCGCAATAATTGCTCTTGGTCTCTTTCATGGCGGGTATGATACCATCGCGAGCAATGGGTGTAAAAATACTCTGCATCGCTGGGCCGACCGCATCGGGCAAGACTTCCCGCTCAATCGAGGAGGCGCTCTCTCGCGGCGGCGAGATTATTTCTGTCGATTCGCGGCAGGTGTATCGCGGACTCGACATCGGAACTGAAAAGGTGACGCTTGCGGAAATGCGCGGCGTGCCGCATCACCTCATCGACATCCGCGAGCCGTACGAGCCGTATTCGGCGGGAGAATTCGCACGCGACGCGACGCGGCTCATCGGAGAGATAACCGCGCGGGGCAGATTGCCGATACTCGCCGGCGGGACGCATTTCTACTTCGACGCGCTCCTGCATGGACTGCCGAGCGATGTCGACTCTGACCCGGCGCTGCGCGAGGAGCTGGAACGGCTCTCGACCGAGGAGTTGTATGCGCGCGTCGGCTCCGCCGACGCGCGTCGAGCCTCCGAGCTCGACCCGCGCAACCGCCGCCGCCTCATCCGCGCGCTCGAGATCATCGCCGCCCTCGGTTCCGTTCCCGCCCGCGGCGAAACTGGGAGAGTTAAACTCTCCCAAAAACTGGGAGAGTTTAACTCTCCCAGCTTCGAGCCAGCGTGGATTGTCATTGACCCGCCACGAGACGAGTTGCGTGCGCGCATCGACGCGCGGCTCGCGAGCGCCTTTGAACGCGGGCTTATAGAGGAGGTACGCCGCACGCGGGAGCGGGTCGGCGATGCGCGCCTCGACGAACTCGGGCTCGAATACAGGACTATCGGCGAATACCTACGCGGCGAGCGCAGCGAAGATTCGCTCATCCCTGCGCTTTCGTCAAAGCTCTGGCACTACGCTCGCCGACAGAAGGCGTGGCTGCGCAAACTAGGACATCCTATGTCCTAGTTTGCGCTACTTCGGTAGCACGACCGATCCAGGGCAGAAACTGAACCCGAGGCTCTCTCCGGTAAATCGCGCATTGACCCAATACGGTACGCTGACCATATAATTCAACTGGCACATCTGGTCTTGCGTGATGCCGAGGCGCCGCATGAGGTCTTGCTGCATCGCTTCGCGCACCTGCCCTATAGGCTCCTTGTAGAGCGCGATATTGAAATATTGGGAATCGCTCATATATGTGATGACATACGGCGGCGAGCTTGCCGCGGACAAGTCGAGCATGCTCGTGTCAACGCCGAGATAATAGTATCCCGGATTGCGCTGATCTTTCGTCGTCTCAGCGCTCGCGAGGAAATCACTGGTCGCGATCGCCTGTCCGTTTATGCCTGCGACCGCCATGCCTGAGCCTCCGCCCGAGGGAGCTGCAGCTAGGCCGGACTGCTGCGTTGTTGCGGAAGGCGCCGTCGGGAACGTGGCACCAGATTGCGTCGCGGTCGCTGCTGGAGCTCCACCGCTCTGCAGGCTCGTATGCCAATACGCATACGCCATGACCCCGATGACTACCGGCGTTGCGATGATGAGGAAGAGTCGTTTCATAAGATGCTATCGTTAGCCGCCGTATTGCTGGACGCAAGCGGCAGACTGCTTGTTATCTGACCAATCTGTCCAGGGCTTATAGCCATACTGCTTGAACAGGCTGTAAGCCGTCTCGGCATTGCACGCGGCATTGTTTGCCGCCTGCACGCACGGCTGGCACGCCGCAGTCTTCACAGCAGCGCCACTGCTGCCCTTGCACAGACTCGGGCAATCGAGCGTCCCGCCGCAGCTCGGGCCGACAAGTTGATTCTTCGTGAGCATGATCTGGAATGTCCCGCACGCGTTCCCCGTGCAGCCGGTCGCCTGTTGGCTATTTTCCGTTCCCGCGATACATGACATGACATTTGCCTGCGCAGGAGAGAATCCTACGCCTTTCAACACCGACGGACTGCAAGCGCCATTGCCATCTGCGCACAAGGCTCCGGTCTTCCCGAATACGTATGCGTATTCCCCGTTCGCGCTCAAGCCGGTCACTTGCAGGCTTGTCTGATTCAGATTCTGGAGCGCGCCTTCCTGAATGAGACAATCGGCCGCGCCGTGCGACCCGATCAGGCTCATCCACGTCTCGCCGTCGAATTTCGACGGATCGTAGAGCGCCACCATGACAGCGTCCACGATGAGCCAGGCGGCCATGGCTATGACGATGCCGAGGACGGTGTTCAGGATGATATTCTTCGCCTGGGTAATCTTGCCCGGA
>JAKAMJ010000053.1 GCA_021812955.1 bacterium
GATACGCTGTCGTCGAACGGTCCGGGGAGATCCGCATGATTTTCCGCGGGCGTCACTGGCTGGTAGCCGGCATAGACCACGTCCGAGAACGCGGCAAGCTACCGAAAACATTTGTCGCGTCATTCGATGCAGGCGGCGGCACCGTCTCCGCTCTGGTCCGATGCTGCCTCGGACGCCCGGAAGAAATCAGCGCAGGGCACTGGGGACGCGTCCAGGAGGACGTGCGTCTCTGGCACATGACCGGCGGACATGACAATGGCCTGCGAGAGTCGCAGGTGTACAGGGTCGTGAGGCACGGCATGCGACCTGTGCTGAAAGCATGGAAGCGCGGCGGGCACCGCATGCCGCCTGACCCGACAGTTCTAGTGGCAAAAAGGATTTCAAAGCAGCTCGAGACGTTCGGGCTGCACCTCGTCGGGCCGAGGCCTGTGGAGATCACTCCTTTGTCACCTCGCCATTCAGGAAGATAACAACGAATGGAATGCGCGAGGAAAACCGCACGGCAACAACCGTGCGGTTTTATCATGCCCTTTCTGTAGCGGCTACTGGCGGAGCGGAGCGACGACGCCCTGGAGCGTGGACTGCCCGTTCGGCTGGAAACCGAACGCGTTGATGCCGATATTTATTATCCCGTACGCGCCGAAGATTATCACCAGCCCGACCATGCCCCAGAATATCGCGTCCTTCCCTGTCTTGCGCGCCACGGAGTCTCCCGCGCGCATGATGAACTCGAACACGCCCCAGAGGAACACGACGAACGCTAGCGCGGAAAGAAGCAGGATAATCGGATTGATTACCTCCGTAATCACTTTTCCTACGAACGCCGTCATCTGCTCCTAGCTTACTGGCCGACCTGGACTCCCGCTTTCGGCGTGCCGCCGGTTATTCCAGACGTGTTCCCGAAGCTTACCGTACCAGTGAGGATGTTGACGAGGCCCCAGATGGACACCATCACGAAGAAGCCGATGATACTCCAGAGCATGAGCTCACGGCCTTTCTCTTTCACTTTCTCGGAACCTGCTCCGAGGATGAACGTCTGGAATGCGCCCCAGAGGAACACGATGAACGCGATAGCGAAGAGCACCGGCACAAGCACATTGTTTATCGTGTTTATGATGAATGAACCGGCGTCGGATATGTTCGTGATGGTGGCCGCGCTCGAGACAAGCGGCACCGCTGACGCTGCGACGATCGAAGTGATGACGGATGCTTTTTTCATAATATAGGTGAATGGTAACGAGATAATTGTACCTCGCGCGCGGTGCAGGTCAACATTAGCGAGCGGCGCGCATGGGGATAGCGTGCGGTCACAGCGTCGGATATGGCGGGGTCGACCCGCCTGGCGCGAGGCCGAACGTGTTGCCGACTATCGCCACCAGGCCCCAGACAGATATGATCACGGCAAACCCTATGACGCTCCACAGTATGAAGTGTCTGCCCTTTTCGCGCTCGGTATCGCTCGCCGCTCCGATGATGAGGTACTTGTATACGCCCCAGATGAAATACGCGAACGCGACGGCAAACAGGAGCGGGATAAGATAGCCGTTGATGGTGAACAGTATCTGCTGGTAGTACCGTTGGATGTATGAGAGGTTCATGGCGGGTATCAGATGCAATTACCGTTCGCGTCCTTCGGGCACTCGACGTAGTTCGTCATCTGGCTGTTGTTCGTGTTCAGGAGCGCCGGGTTCACGGCGCCGGGAGTATAGAGCGCCGCTGATGGCAGCGGCGGCGCACCTGCGCCGGCGAGCCCGAATGTGTTCGCTACCACGTTCACGAGCCCCCAGAGCGAGATCATCGCCACGAACCCTATGACGCCCCAGAGGATTATCTTGTGCCCTTTCGCTACGGCCGCCGGCTCGCCTTTCGAGAAGACGTACGCGTCTGCGACGCCATATAAGAACACGAGGAACGCTACGGCGAAGAGAACGGGCACGAACACGGAATTTATGAGATACAGGATGGTGCTTGCTACGCTATAGAGTGACATGACCTTCAGTATACCGCACCGTCAGCTCGGCGCGATGCCAAGCGTGGACAACATGATGTTCACGAACCCCCAGACGGAGAACATGACCACCAGGCCGACGACACCCCAGAGGATGAACTGCCTCCCTTCCGCGCGCTTCTTCTCGTCGTCCCCGTGGATGAAGAAATAGCTCACAACGCCCCAGACGAACGCCGCGAAAGAGAGCGCGAATATGAGCGGCACCAAGACCGTATTGAGTAGGCCGATAAAGCCGGTCGAGCCGCTGCCGACCAGGTCTTTGAAGGATGTTCCGCTGGAGAGATTCATGGGCTGCTCAGCCGCCGAGAGCTGTCACGGTCGCCTGGATAGCTGAGGCGATAGCCTGCGCACCGAGCAGCACGAGCGCACCGATGACCGTCCATTTGAGCATCTCGTGCGCCTTGGAGATCTCGCTCGAATTGCCGCGAGCTGTCACGTATCTGAAGCCAGTGTATACGAGCATGACCACGACGACGATCGCCCCGAGCTGGACGACGAACGTAAGGATGTTGGCAAGCAGACCGCTCAAGCTCGAGCCGGACTTGAGCGGGTTGATGAGCGTCTCGTCTGCCGACGCCACCGCCGGCGACACGAGCGCTACGCCGATGAGATTCGCGGCAATCACGAAGGCGCGAGAGTGCGTACGCATGGTCATTTCTGCAAGAGCGCTGTCAAAGCGCTCTCGCTAGTCGAGAGCGCGCGGTCTGGCGCGAGGCGGCCGGTTATCACGCCGTTAATCATACCAGAAAACACCGTGTCCGTGTCGGCGGGAGCCGGGGACAGCCAGCCCTTCGCATACAGCGCCTCGGCATAGGCGACTGCCGATGCGCTTGCTGCGTCTGCCGGAGCGTTCGAGAGCGCTCCGAGCGTCGCGGGCGCGAGCCCGAGGAGAGGCGCCGCGGCTTCCTGCGCCGCATTTCCGGTCAGCAGCACAGCGGCCTGGTAAGCGCCGGAGGGGTTCTTCGCGCCGCGCGGGATCATGAACGCGTACAAGAGGCCGTACACGCTTTTTGCGGACGCCGTCGCCGGCTGCGGAAGCGGCGTCACTGCGAAGTCCAGGTTCGGATTCGCGCGGCTCAAGAAACGTGCTTCAGACGCATAGCCGGCATAGAGCGCGAGATCGCCTGACAGGAACTCCTGCTGCGAGTCCGGAAGCGATTCATTCCAGGTATACGAAACCTTCGACGGGTCGGCGAACTGGGTATAGAAACCGAGCGCCGCCTGGCCGGGCACGGAGCTGTCGCTGCCGGAGACGCCGCTCAAGTTCGCAGACAAGACGCCGTTCGCATATTGCGCTATGGGGACGCCGGCTTGGAGGAACAGCGCGGAAAGGATGCCGCGCGCGTCATGGACGTTCGAATACGTCCCGAGCGCGATAAGCGCGCGCGAAACCTGCCGCGAGGGAGTCAGGGTGACGATGCCCGGTGCGAGGCCGACGAGCGCTTCCCAGGTCGCGGGCGGCTTCGCTATCCCGCTTGAGGAGAGTATCGCCCGGTTCGAATACAGCACGAGCGGGTCTACCATGAACGGCACGCCGTAATATCCTACGCCGTTCGGCGCGGCAAAGATGCTCGCCCCTTCCGCGAAGGTAGCGTCATAAGTCGCCACGGGAAGCGTCGCAAGCGGCACGGGCACGACGAGCTTCGCGAGGGACTGCAGCTCCTCCTGCGAAGCGAGTACGAGGTCGGGAGCATTTCCCGTCGCGATGGCGGTCGCCAGATCGGCAGGGAGCGTATCGGCGTTCTCCTGTACGTATGACACTCCCTTGAGCGACTGGTTGCCCTGCGTGACGGCAGTGAGCGCGGACTGCATATCTGCCCTGGGTAACGTGCCCCACACGACGACCGTGCCGACATCCGTAGCGCTCGTGCTGGGCACGTTCGTGTGCGTAGCGAAGACGAACAGGCCTATGAGCGCCGCGAGGACGAACGACGCTATCATGACTCCTTGGAAAAGCGGTATCTTCATGGTTCAGGTGCAGTAAACAAGATACCGTACTGGTGCGGCCCGGCGCGGAAGC
>JAKAMJ010000054.1 GCA_021812955.1 bacterium
GGGCGTGGGCGTCGTCGATATCGCGACGAAGGAAGAAGACATCGTGACCCATTTCCTAGTCGCCTCGGCGCACTCGGACCTCCTATTCTTCACCGATTTCGGCAAGGCGTATCAGCTGAAGATGTACGAGCTTCCCGAGGGTCGCCGCGCGACCAAGGGCAAGAGCATCATGAACTTTCTCTCGCTCGCGGGCGAGGAGAAGGTTACGTCGATACTGCCGGTGCCCAAGGGTGCAGCGCTCGACGCTGCCTCGGTGGTGTTCGTCACCGAGCAGGGCGTTGTGAAGCGCGTTGCGGCGAAGAGCTTCGCCGACGTGCGCCGCTCGGGCATCATCGCGATTAACTTGAAAGCAGGTGACAAGCTCGTGTCCGCAAACCATGCGTCGGAGGGCGACACAGTTTCCTTGGTGACTGCGAAGGGGCAGTCGATCCGCTTTGACGTCGAAGAAGCGCGCGAGATGGGTCGCGCCGCCGGCGGCGTGAAGGGTATGACGGTCAAGAAAGGCGACCGTATCGTCTCGGCCGAGGTCGTGCCAGTGGAAAAGGCAAAGGATGCCGCGCTCCTCGTCATCATGAGCCGGGGCTACGGCAAGCGCACCAAGATGAGCGAATACAAGGTCCAGGGCCGCGGCGGCTCGGGTATCAAGACTGCGGATGTCACGTCGAAGACGGGCGAGATCATCGGCGCGAAGGTCGTCACGGGCGAGGCCGACGGCGACGAGATCGTCGTCGTCTCGAAGAAAGGGCAGGTGATTCGCACGTCTGTCTCCTCGATCTCCGTTCTCTCCCGCGCCACCCAAGGCGTCCGCGTCATGAAAATGCGCGAGGGCGACAGTATCGCCTCCATGGCGGCGTTGTAAATATATGGCCGAGAGCTTCCCAAATCCCGCAAATGGTGAGAATAATGAGAGAACAAAAGACACTCTTCGGTGGGTTGCGAAGAAGGTTTCTAATGAAAAGGGCGTCGCGGATGTTACTGATAGGCATCCCGCCTGAACGAATAGCCGATTTCCACCAGAAGCATTTGAAGCAAACCATCGCGCCTGATGCCTAAAACGGCTGGACACTTAGTGTCCAGCCGTTTTAGAAATCGAAGGTCTCTAGCTGTTCAAGTCGATAGGTCATTGCTTCCCTAGAAACCTCCTTGAAGTTAGTGGGGTCGTCGCCGATGTTGCGTAATAGTTCATGGTCTAGTATCGCCGGTTTTGATGCGCCGAGATATTCGGCAAGGCTGGTAAAAGGATATGCGACGGCGTGGTCGTATGCCTGGTCGAACTCTCGGCATGCTTGTGCCAGTCCTCCTGTATAGAGCTCGAGAGGATTCTTTATCATCGTGTATATCATCAGGTTCCTAAGATCGGCGTCGTCATCGATCCGACGCGATTTGTACGTTCCTTCGAACAAACTCCCGCTCTCGCTGTATTTTTCGTTGATAAATTTCGCGTAGCTCATGCCGACGCGGTGCATGAATTTTCCTATGCCGCCGTCAACGATCTCTTTGAGAACGATATGTATATGGTTCGGCATGATGGTGAACGCCAGTACCGCGACCAAGGGCGAGCGTGGCTCCCAGTGTTCTGGCCACACGAATGAGCCCATTCCACCTGCGCGCTCTATGTCGCGTCTCCATGCAGACGGTAACGCGTTGGTCGTGTTGAAATAAAAGAGGCTATGCATAAGGCGAGCCAGGTCGCTCTGCTCGCGGAATATGTCGAGTTTCTTTACACCTCGATTATATACATGCACGAACGAATCAGTCGTAGGCTCTCGGTAACCCATGTCCTATATGTTAACACAACGGCTGGACACTTAGTGTCCAGCCGTTGTGTTGGGTGTTGATTGTGCGGAGGTGGGGGAGGAGGGTGTGGTATTTTATAGGCATATGAGCGCGAATTTTAGCGATCCGCGAGAGAACGTGTTGCAGGTCGGCCTGCGCGAGGGTATGAAGGTCGGTGATTTCGGCGCTGGCAGCGGGCACTACGCGCGTGCGGCGGCGGCGATAGTGGGGCGCAGCGGCAAGGTCTACGCGATAGACATCCAGGAAGACGTCCTCAAGCACCTCAAGCTCAATACGCACGAACGGCATCAACGCACCATCGAGACGATCTGGGGCGACATAGAGAAGCAGGGAGGCACGCACCTGCGCGACGCGTCGCTTGACGCCGTCTTGCTCGCGAATACGCTCTTCCAAGTAGAAAACCGCTTCGGCCTGCTCAAGGAGATACAGCGCGTGCTCAAACCTGGCGGAAAGCTGATGATCGTCGATTGGGCCGGCAGCTACGGCGGCATCGGCCCCTCTCAGGAGCGAATAGTGCCGGAGCACGCGGCGGAAGATTTCTTCATAAGCGGAGGTTTTTACAAGGTGAAGAGCTTCCGCGCCGGGCCGCACCAGTACGGTATCTTGTTTACTGCACCTGAACCATGAAGATACCGCTTTTCCAAGGAGTCATGATAGCGTCGTTCGTCCTGGCGGCGCTCATCGGCCTGTTCGTCTTCGCGACGCACACGAACACGTCCGGCACGAGCACTACGGATGTCGGCACGGTCGTCATCTGGGGCACGCTGCCAAGAGCGGACATGCAATCCGCGCTCACTGCTGTCACGCAGAGCAACCCGTCGCTGAAGGGCGTCTCGTATGTGCAGGAGAGTGCCGACACGCTCCCCGCCGACCTCGCGACCGCCATCGCGACGGGGAACGCGCCGGATCTCGTGCTCGCGTCGCAGGAGGAATTGCAGCCGCTCTCGAAGCTCATCGCGCCCGTGCCGCTTACGACGCTCCCTGTGGCGACATACGACGCGACCTTCGCGGAAGGGGCGAGCATCTTCGCTGCGCCGAACGGCGAGGGATATTACGGCGTACCGTTCATGGTGGACCCGCTGGTGCTGTATTCGAACCGTGCGATACTTTCCTCAAGCGGGATAGCGAAGCCGCCGGCGACCTGGGAGGCGCTCGTCGGCCTCGCGCCGAGCATCGTCACCCTGACTCCTTCGCGGCAGGTTTCGCGTGCGCTCATCGCGCTCGGGACGTATTCGAACGTCCACGACGCGCGCGGCATCCTCTCCACGCTGTTCCTCCAAGCCGGCGTTCCCATCGCGCAATACGTGAACGGCGTCTTGTCTGCGAACTTGAGCGGCGTCTCCGGCAGCGACAGCTCCGTGCCCGGCCAGGCCGCGCTCGGCTTTTATACCCAGTTCGCCGATCCGTCGAAAGTCTCGTACACCTGGAACGAATCGCTCCCGGACTCGCAGCAAGCGTTCCTCGCCGGCGATCTGGCGCTCTACGCCGGCTACGCCTCCGAGGCTCATTTCCTGAGCGCGGCGAACCCGAATCTCGACTTCGCCGTGACGCCGCTCCCGCAGCCGGCGACGGCAGCCGCGAAGAGCGTGTACGGGCTGCTGTATGCGTTCATGATCCCACGCGGCGCGAAGAATCCGGCCGGCGCTTACCAGGCCGCCGCACTGCTGACCGGCTCTGCTGCGCAGGAAGCCGCCGCGCCTCTCCTCGGGCTCGCGCCCGCGACGCTCGGGGCGCTCTCGAACGCTCCTGCGGACGCGGCGTCGGCGTCGGCAGTCGCCTACGCCGAAGCGTTGTACGCGAAAGGCTGGCTGTCCCCGGCCCCCGCCGACACGGACACGGTCTTTTCTGGTATGATTAGCGGCGTGATAACCGGCCGCCTCGCGCCAGACCGCGCGCTCTCGACTAGCGAGAGCGCTTTGACAGCGCTCTTGCAGAAATGACCATGCGCACGCACTCTCGCGCCTTCGTGATCGAAGTGAATCTCATCGGCGTAGCGCTCGTGTCGCCGGCGGTGGCGTCGGCAGACGAGACGCTCATCAACCCGCTCAAGTCCGGCGCGAGCTTGAGCGGGCTGCTTGCCAACATCCTTACGTTCGTCGTCCAGCTCGGGGCGATCGTCGTCGTGGTCATGCTCGTATACACTGGCTTCAGATACGTGACAGCTCGCGGCAATT
>JAKAMJ010000055.1 GCA_021812955.1 bacterium
CCCCAAATACTCGACAGGAGCCAGAAAATAACAAGCAAAAGCACGCCTATGATAATTCCTTGCCGCATCTGTCTTGCGCGCATAGGCCCCAGTATAACGCAGCGGGCAGAAGGGCGATAACTGCTAGTGATCGCTCTCCTGCACCATCTTCATGAAGACCTCTTCCGGAATGTTTACCTTGCCCTTACCGCGTTCGAGCATTTTCTTTTTCCCGCGTTTCTGCTTGTCGAGAAGCTTGTTTTTGCGCGATACGTCCCCGCCGTAGAGATATCCTGTGACATCCTTTCGCATCGCCGAGAGCGTCCTGGACGCTATGATGCGTCCTTGCGATTTTGCCTGGATCTTGGTCACAAAAAGCTGCTTCGGCAGGATAGCATAGAGCCGTTCAACCATCTTCTCGGCTTCTTCCTGGACTCTGCCTCGCGCGACGACGCGCGCAAATGCCGGCACTGGTTCCTCGGCGACGAGCACATCGAGCCGCACGACGTCCGCCGGCCGTTCGCTCATGAGTTCGTACGAAAGCGATGCGTAGCCCGAAGAAATATTTTTTAACGTATCGAAAAAACCGCGCATGAGCTCCCGAAGCGGCATCTCTACCATCATTTCGATGCGCCCATCCTCATGGGTCTCGGTCGCCAACGTCCGCGCCTCGTGCTCGTAGAGCACCTGGATGAGCGCGCTGAGCGCATAGGGCGGCGTGATGATGATGACTTTCGCCCACGGCTCTTCGATTTTCGCGATAGCGCCATGCTCGGGAAATTTCGCGGGCGTATAGATGGTCTCGCGCGCGCCGCTCGTCGTGGTGACCGTGTACGAAATGGTCGGAATGGTAACGATGAGCGAAAGGGCGAATTCGCGCTTCAGGCGTTCGGTGATTATCTCGAGGTGCAAGAGCCCGAGGAAGCCGCACCGGAATCCCCTTCCCAGCACGCCGGAAGATTCCTCCTCGAAAGAAAGCGAGGAATCGGAAAGGCGCAGGCGCAGAAGCGACTGCCGCAAAAGCGGCAGGTCATCCTGGCTCTCCGGGTAGATCGAGGCCCAGACGACCGGGCGCGGACGCTCGTAGCCGGGCAAGGCCGGCAAGTTCCCTCTCGCGGCTCCGATCGTGTCGCCCACCGCGACGATGCCCGGTTCTTTGATGCCCGTCACGACATAGCCGATTTCTCCCTCCGAAAGCGAGTCAGTGGAAGTTTCTTCAGGCGCAAAGATGCCCGTTTCAAGCGCGGTGAAATTTTTTCCCGCAGCACGAAACGTAAGCGGCTGACCTTTCCTGAAGACGCCGTCAAAGACACGCAGGAATACCGTGACGCCGCGATGCGTCGAATAGGAAAAATCGAAGATAAGGCCCCGCGGTTCCGTGCCGGAACCGGGCGCGAAACTGTGGGGTGCCGGTATGCGGCTCACGATTGCTTCAAGGAGCTCGTCAACGCCCGCGCCCGTCTTCCCCGACACGGCGCAGACTTCGTCTTTCGATACATGGAGAAGATGCGCCAGCTCGCGCATGACTTCCTCGACGCGTGCGGATGGGGAATCGATTTTTGAGACAACCGGAATGATGGCGCATTTCTGCGCCTGCGCCGCCGCAAGCGTCGTCAGCGTCTGCGCCTGCACGCCTTGCGTCGAATCAACAAGGAGGAGCACCCCTTCGACCGCTTTCAACGCCCGGGAAACTTCATAGGAAAAATCGATGTGGCCCGGAGTGTCAATGAGGTTCAGAACATATTCCGCTGATCCCTCTCGGGCGCGATAGAGCATGCGCACCGGCTGCATCTTTATGGTAATGCCGCGTTCCCGCTCGAGATCCATGCGATCGAGCACTTGATCGCGCATCAAACGCTCCGGAATGGTTCCGGTGCGCTCGAGGAGCCGATCGGCAAGCGTCGACTTCCCGTGGTCGACGTGCGCAATGATGGAAAAATTACGGATATGTTCCGGATTCACGGTTGTGCCGGTTCGTCGGCGGAGGGTGCCAGGACGGCGACGCGCCCGCTTCGGGAGCGCACGAGCCTGTCGAACGCATTTACCATAACGCGGAATTCCTCGTTTTTCACGACCAGGAGCGTGAGCGCCGCGACGGCAAGACCTACCATACCAGCAACAAATCCTTGTGTTAAGACGGACGCGAGCGTCGTCAAGGGCGCGATACCGCCTTCGATCATGAGGACGATGTGGGCCGCGATACCGCCAAGGAGAGCAGCGGCAAGACCGTCTCGAAGCGGACGCAGGAGCGTCCGCGAGAGCCCCGGAGCGACGCTATGGAGCGCATACAGCGAGAGGATGGCAAGAAATATCTGGCCGAGCGTCGCTGCCAGGGCGAGAAGAAGGATATCGGTCCCGGGCACATTGCCGACGCGCAAGAAGGCAGCGAGCATGGAAGGCAGTCCCGTTTTCGGCAAGAGAAGAAACCCGACCGCGAGAAACGCGGTGAACGCGCCGCCGGCGAGCTGATAGAAGAGCGGCCGCCATGACTGGCGTACCGCGTAGAGCGCGCGCGAGAAAAGGAGGACGAGTCCCTGTGCGACCAGCCCCACGGCGAGGATCGCCAGGAGCGCGGCGGTGAGTCGCGTCGCGCCCCAATCAAATGCGCCGGTGCCGAGGATCACCCGCACGATATGCGCGCGCAGGACGACGATGAGCCCGAGGAACACGATCGACCAGAGGATGATGTGCCGCGCGCTTGCCGAGAGAATTCCGGTGAATTCGGTGCGGCGTTCAAGCGCCGATGCTTCGGAGAGCGCCGGAAATGCCGCTACGGCGTATGAACCGCCGATGAGCGCGAGCGGGACCGCTTCGAGATTGCCGGCGAGCGTGAAGACGGACACCGCGCCCGTGCCGAGCCGCGAAGCGAGCGCGGTAAGCACGAGCGCGGTGATCGAGCCCATGCCAAGCGCGAGCGAGCGCGGGACGGAATCGCGCACGACGGGCACTATGCGCGCGAGCGTCGGCGGTCGTAGGCGCGGCATCACGCCCGCGTGCATTACGACCGGAATGTGCACTATGAGATACGCGAGCGCCCCCATGACGACGCCGACGCCGATTCCGGGAAGGCCGAAACGCGGATACAGGAAGAGTATGCCGAAGATGATACCGAGGTTGTAGAGCACGGGCGAGAGCGCGAAGATGAAGAATCGCCGATGCACCTGCGTCACGCTCGCGAGCACGCCGGAAAGCCCGAGCAGTATGGGCTGCAGAAGCAGGATGCGCGCGAGCAGCACGAATTCCGCCTGACGCGCCGATGTGGCGAGATCCGGATACAACAGCGCGAGCAGTTGCGGCATAAAGAGCGCGAGCGCCATGCAAATGGTGCCGCCGACGCCGAGCAGAAATGATGCCGACTCGGAGAGAAGCTTCCGCGTCGTCTCCCTGTCCATTCCCGTGATGCGGGGAATGATGACGTACGCGCTCACGAGCGAAGAAACGAGGGCGAATACAAGGTCCGGAACGCGGAATGCCGCGTAATAGAGATCGAGCACCGGTCCCGCTCCGAATGTGTGCGCGAAAGTACGGTCGCGCAGGAGCGCGAGAGCTTGCGATGCGAAGGTAAGCGCTGCGAGCAAATACGCGGCCTGGTGCAGGCCGCGTACTGGTGCCGCAATGCGATTGAGAAGCTTTCGAACCATTCCTTATATGGTATCACCCTACCTACTTCACCGGTGTCGAGGATGCTGAGAGGAGGTTCGCGGGGAACGGATTCTGATTCCTTTGCAGGGCCGTGATCTGTGGCGCGACCGCTTTTGCATTGCTTGCCGAGAAATCCGCAATGGCCTGCAGCTGTGCGAGCGCATTTTTGTAATCGTTCTGTTTTGCATACACGGCCGCAAGGAAGTAGCGCGCATTCGCAAACTGAGGATTCGCGGCGACCGCTCCCGAAAGCGCGGCGGTAGCACCGGTAAGATCGCCCTCGGCGGCGCTCAAGATGCCGACCTGGAAGAGGATATTCGGATTGTTCGGCGTGAAGTAG
>JAKAMJ010000056.1 GCA_021812955.1 bacterium
CCCTGGACCTTGTATTCGCTCATCTTGGTGCGCTTGCCGTAGCCCTTCGACATGATGACCAAGAGCGCAGCGTCTTTCGCTTTCTCCACCGGCACGACCTCGGCCGAGACGATACGGTCGCCTTTCTTGACCGTCATACCCTTCACGCCGCCGGCGGTGCGACCCATCTCGCGCGCTTCTTCGACGTCGAAGCGGATCGACTGCCCTTTCGCGGTCACCAAGGAAACGGTGTCGCCCTCCGACGCGTGGTTTGCGGACACTAGCTTGTCGCCTGTCTTCAGATTGATCGCGATGATGCCCGAGCGGCGCACGTCGGCGAAGCTCTTCGCCGCAACGCGCTTGACCACGCCCTGCTCGGTGACGAACACCACCGAGGCCGCATCGAGCGCGGCGCCTTTCGGCACCGGCAGTATCGACGTAACCTTCTCCTCGCCCGCGAGCGAGAGAAAGTTCATGATGCTCTTGCCCTTGGTCGCGCGGCGACCCTCGGGAAGCTCGTACATCTTCAGCTGATACGCCTTGCCGAAATCGGTGAAGAATAGGAGGTCCGAGTGCGCAGAGGCGACTAGGAAATGGGTCACGATGTCTTCTTCCTTCGTCGCGATATCGACGACGCCCACGCCCCCGCGCTTCTGGCTCTTGTATTCGTCTGGATTCGTGCGCTTCACATATCCTCCCTGCGTGAGGAGCAGCATCGAGTCTTCGTCGGGGACGAGGTCTTCTACGGAAATATTCTTGACGCCGCCTTTCACGATGCGCGTACGGCGCTCGTCGCCGTATTTATCGCCAAGCTCGAGAAGCTCCTTCTTCACCACCGCGAGTATCTTCTTCGGCGACGAGAGGATGTCCTGCAATTTCTTGATGAGCGTCTGCACTTCGGAGAGCTCGTCTTCGAGCTTCTTGCGCTCGAGGCCGGCGAGCTTTGAGAGACGCATCTCGAGGATGGCGGTCGCCTGAAGCACGGAAAAACCGAACTTCTTCTGAAGCGCTGCACTCGCCGTCGGTATGTCGGGCGATTTCTTGATGATAGCGATGACTTCGTCGATATGGTCGAGCGCCTTCACGAGCCCGAGGAGTATGTGCTCCCGCGCGAGTGCCTGCTTCAGGTCGTACTCGGTGCGACGCTTCACGACCTCCTGGCGGTGCCCTATGAAATTGCTGAGTATGCCTTGGAGCGAGAGCATCTCCGGCACGCCGTCCACGAGCGCGAGCATGTTGTAGTGGAAGACTGTCTCGAGCTCGGTGTGCTTGTAGATGGCGTTCAATACCGCCTGCGGGTGCGCCGTGCCTTTCAGCTCGACGACGACGCGCACGTCCGGCATCCCGCGCTCGTCTCCTGCGGATTCGTCGCGCAGGTCGCGGATGCCCTCGATCTTCTTCTCCTGCACTAGCTCGGCGATGCGGACGATGAGCTCCGCCTTGTTCACGCGATACGGTATCGAGGTGATGACGATGCGCGTATCCTTCTTACCGTCTTCGATTATCTCTGCTTCGCCGCGCACGACGACCGGGCCTTTGCCGGTGCCGTACGCGTGGGCGATATCCGCCTGATTGAACGCGACGCCGCCGAGCGGGAAATCCGGCCCCTTCACGAACGCGAGCAGGTCTTCCGTCGTCGCGTCCGGATTCTCGATGAGGTGCACGGCCGCGTCTACGACCTCGCGGAGGTTGTGCGGAGGGATGTTCGTCGCCATGCCCACCGCGATGCCGAGCGTGCCGTTCAAGAGCAGGTTCGGGAGCGCCGACGGGAGCACGTTCGGCTCCTCGCGCGTCGCGTCGTAGTTCGGGTTCCAGGCGACAGTCTCCTTCTCTAGGTCGGCGAGAAGCGACTCGGCGACGCGCGACATCTTCGCCTCCGTGTAGCGCATGGCCGCCGGCGAGTCTCCGTCTATCGAGCCGAAGTTACCCTGGCCCAGCACGAGCGGGTACCGGTGCGAGAACGTCTGCGCCATCTTCGCCATCGAGTCGTACACGGCGATGTCGCCGTGCGGGTGGTACTTACCGAGCACTTCACCGACCACCGTCGCCGACTTGCGGAACTTCGCTCCGGGGACGAGGCCCATGTCTTTCATCGCGTAGAGGATGCGGCGATGCACCGGCTTTAAGCCGTCGCGCACGTCCGGCAGGGCGCGACCCGTGATGACGGTCATCGCGTAGTCGATATACGACTGCCGCATCTCGGCGACGATAGGCTGCTCGATTATGTTCGCTGCGACCGGAGTCGCGTCGTTGTTCTGCTCTTCTTTCTTGCCGCGTGCCATGATGAAAATTTAAATATTTAAAGATATAAAAATTAAAACGGGATGGTCGTCTGGTCGGGCTGGCTCGGTGCGGACGACGACGCGGATGTGTCCACTATCTCGATACTTGCCGGCCCGGCAGTACCGCCCTGTGTCGCGGCGGCCGCGCCAGCGAGCCCGGTGTCAGACGGCCCGGCTGACCCGTCTGCGCTCGTCGTCGCCACGCCGACCTGCGCAGCCGCCATGCTCGTAGCGAAATTGTTCCCCTGGATGGCGAACGTCCCTTCCGAAAGGTTCACCGCGAACCAAACGAGCGCGAGCAATCCGCTCGCGGCCAGCGCGATGCCGAATGCGATTCGCTTGCGCACGTGGTGCGGCTTCCCTCGGAGATGTTCGACATGTTCGGATAGGGTCTTCATGCTTCTTTAAGGATTCAATACCAGTATACTCCCCTCTCGGCCAGCGACGTCTTTCTTCTTGAGCGTGAGCTTATCGAGCGTCTCGTGAGCGCTTGCAGACTCTTTCAGGAACGCGTCGAGCGATTTGGGCGCGCCCATGCCGCTCCAATGCATAGGGATGATGATCTTCGGCTCGAGCGAGACGGCGAGCTCGTGCGCTTTCGCCGGAGCGAGCACGCCGTCGACGCCTACGGGCACGAAGAGGACGTCTATCTCGCCGATGCCCTCGCGCGCCTCAGCGGAAAGGTCTTCGTCTGCAAGCGCGCCGAGGTGCACGAGCGTCATGTCTTCGAGCGCAACGCTATAGATGGTGTTTATCGCGTCGCTCTGGCCTTTTGCGAGACCGTACCCGCTCTTCGAGAGAAACCCTTGCACGACCACGCCGCGGCGTTCGTATTCTCCTGGGCCGGTGATTGCGAATGGTTTCTTGTCGCCATAGGCGACTTCGTCGACGCCGTTCATATCGGGATGATCGCGCGATACGAGCGCGACGTCGGCGCCGAAACGCACCGGCGGGAGGGTCGCTTTTTTTGAGATGGGGTCGAAGACGAGCGCGAGGTCGCCAAGCGTCACTTTGAAGCACTGCCCGCCGTGGTGGGTGATAACCATAGATGCGCATATTGTAGCATTTTCCTGAACGGTCTGCTATAGTCCCCCTATCGCGTGCGGACTAGTAGGGAGCGATTAACCCTCTTCGACCTTTCGTCGGAGATACCCTCCCGAGCGCCAGCACCGCTTATATATATGTCTGAAGAGACGAAACCGAAGGCCGCGCCAATAGCGACCATCCACCTGCCAGAAAGCCACCCGATGCATGGCCTTATCGACGCCATCCCCACGCCCCCGGGCGCTGGCGACCTCGTGGAGGGCACCATAATCGCCATAAGCCGCGGGCGGGTCTACGTCGACCTGCCGCCCTTTGGCACCGGCCTCATCTACGGCCGCGAATACCTGAACGCCGCCGACGTGCTGCGCAAGGCGAACCCGGGCGACACTATCTCAGCCAAGGTCGTCGACCCGGCCGGGCGCGATGGCTACATCGAGCTCTCGCTCAAGGAGGCGCGCCAAGCGGCCATCTGGGGCGAGGCCGAGGCGGCGATCCTCTCGCAGACCACCT
>JAKAMJ010000003.1 GCA_021812955.1 bacterium
GTGCGAATAGCCGGCGTCGGAGAGCGTGACGCTTGTGCCGGGCACGAACGCTCCGGCGTTGTCGGTTACCAGGACGCGCAAACTGTTCGTCGTCTTTCCGACGAGATACAGCGCCGCGTTCGTCGTGGACCCCGGTGCGAGCAGGTATGGCGGCGGCAGGCAGGCGTCTTCTACGTCGTATCCGGGCACGGTGAGCGAGTACGAATCCCACTCGAGCGACAGCCCCTGCGTACCGTCAGAGCCCGTGGACGTGTTCATCACCGTCTTGTAGACCGGCGTGCCGTCTCCCTGAGACCCGATAGTCTTCGCGCCCGTGAGCGTGAACGGTACGTCCGGCAGCGGAATCGGCCCGACGGCGTACGCCAGCGACCATCCGCTGAGCGAGGGCGCATCGCCGGTCGTCGCGAGCGAAGCGCCGAGCATGAGCGACGGGTAGGTCGTGGTGGATACGCCCGACAACGATACCGGGAATGAGCTGAATCCGGACGAGTTGCCCGGCAGCGCGGAGTCTGGGAGGAGCGAGCCGCTTCCATCGTACACTTGTACGACGGCGGACGAGCCTGCGGGCACGGTCATGGTCGCGTTGAGGTCTCCCCACGACGCGAGGTGCGCGGGCGTGATGGCGGCGGAGAGCGCAAGCCCCGACGTCTCTCCGGGCAGGAGCGT
The DNA here is from genome assembly GCA_021812955.1 of bacterium. Classification (GTDB taxonomy): domain Bacteria; phylum Patescibacteriota; class Minisyncoccia; order Phycocordibacterales; family Phycocordibacteraceae; genus C7867-001. The sequence continues at coordinate 667 of JAKAMJ010000003.1, forward strand.
CAGCTTCCCTCCCGCAGCCGTGGTGGACGCCTCGGACGATAGCTTCGATGCGTCCGCGAAGCTGTCCGAGAACGTACTCGTCGCGATCGGCGAATAGGTAGCGATGTTCAGGGCGGCGAGCAGGTCTATCGCGAACGTCTGCGTCGTGGTGGTGTCTTTCACCACGGTGAGATATCCGGGGTTCGGGCTTTGGTTGGCCGAGTCGCTGGCGTAGGTCTGTGCGCTCGAGTATCCGCTCTTCGATACCGTCACCTGATACGCGGAAGACGTGGCCGCTCCCGGGAGATACACCTGGCCCGATGAGTTCGTGAACGTCGTCAGGTTTACCGTCGGGCTCGTCGCCGCATTTATTATCTGCACGGTCGCTCCGGGCACGGGCGCGCCGCCCTTATTCACCACGTCGATCGCGAGCGTGCCGCCGCCTGCGGATGTCTCTATGCCCGGCGGGGCGAAATAGGACACGAGCACGACAGAGCGCGATGCTGCGCCGGATTGGTAGGACACGGACACTCGCGCCGTCTTGTAGTCGGTCGTTATGCCGTTCGTGTCGGCGGCTCCCAGGCCGTCGGCGGGATCGTCCACATAGCTTATGAACGTGTTCGTGACGAAACTCCCGCCGCCCGAAGTGGTCGTCGTCGATTGGGCAACGACTCCGGGCGGGATGCCGCCGACGGTGCCGAGATTGTCATAGGAAAGGCTGCGCAGGTATTCCATCTGCGTTTCCGCGAGCGAGGTTGCCGTAGCGTACGATTTTGAGGCCGCAGACAGCGCGAGGGACGCGCGCAGTACTCCGAACAGCGCCAGGAACAGGACGAGCAGCAGCGCTATGCCGACGATCACGTCGACGAGCGAGAATCCGCGAGTGGCGCGTGCCATCAGAACGCCGATGAAAGCGAATAAATCGGAGCGATCATCGAGACGGCGAACACGCCGACCACCGCGCCGATGAACAGCATCAGCACTGGCTCTATTATGGTCGAGAGGTCTTTGGTCTTCTCGGCGACGTCCGCCTCGTAAAAATCGGCGATCTGGTGGAGCATCTCGGCGACCTTGCCGGTCTCCTCCCCCACGGCGAGCATGTCGCTCATGAGTATCGGATAGAGCCTCGCCGATTGCGCGAACGATTCGGAGAGCGGTTCGCCCTTCTTGACATGCGTGGCGGCATTCTCTATGACCCTCGCGAAGGCGTTCGTGCCGACCACCTGCTGCGTTATCGCGAGCGCCTCGAGCACCGGCACGCCGGAAGAGAGCAGCGAAGAGAGCGTCCGCGATGCGCGCGCGGCGTACGTCTCGCGCACGAGCTCGTTGACGACCGGCACGTAGAGGGACGCGCGCACGACCGCGTTCCCGCCGGCCTTCGAGCGCACGAACGCGATTCCCCCGCCGATGACCGCGACGGCGGAGACGAGCACGGCGGTGATGTTCCCCACGAGGAAGTCGGAGATGGCGACGATCATGCGCGTGGCGAGCGGCACCTTCACGCCGAGCGACGTGAACGTGCTCGTGAGCGTCGGCACGACGTATATGAGCATCAGCACCGCGACGATGACGACGGCGAAGATGACGATCGCAGGATAGATCATCGCGCCGCGGATCTTGCGCACCAGCTCGTCCGACCGCTCCATCTGCGTCCCGACCGAGACGAGCGCCTCCGAGAGCGAGCCGGATTCCTCGCCCGCGCGCACCATCGCGATGAACAGCCCGGAAAATACGTCTGGGCGCGCGGCGAGCGCTTCGTGGAACGACGAGCCCTTGCGGATGGAATCGGAAAGGCCGGACACGAGCTTCTTCAGGCGCTTGTTGCCGGATTGCCGTTCGATGACGGAGAGAGCGCGCGCGAGCGAGAGGCCGGCTGAGAGCATTGCGGCCAGGTTCTTCGCGAAACGGCTCACCTCGCTGTGCTTGACGCCGGAGCCGAATGATATGAACAGCCAGGGCGGCAGCCGGAACCCCTGGCTCATGTCCGCGAGGCTGACGACCGTGCCGCCCTCGCTCCGCATCTGCTCGTACACCGCGAAACGGGAATCGGCCTCGACGACGCGCGTCTCGCTCGCTCCCCCGTCCTTGCGTATCGTGACGCGGAACTTCATTACCGTAATCGTAGCACGCAAAAAGAGCACACCGCGCAGTTTTGCTTCGCAAAACTGCGCGGGGGTTTAAATAAAAAACGCCCGAGCGACAGGAATCATCCTGTGCCAGTGCGTATGAAACGTGTTTTCTGGTGTGTTACTCAAAATATGAAAATAGAATCCACATACTTGACAGATTTTAGGGATTGGTATACCATAAAATCATGCACATGCAATTTACGCACAAACAGTCTATCGAGACGGCTCTTGCCCCGGGGCGGGTTCTGGTAATTTATGGTCCGCGTCGTGTGGGCAAGACCACCCTCCTACAGAAATACCTAGCCACGCAAAGAGCTAAGCGCGTCTTGTCTGTGGTCGGGGATGATATCCGAATTCGAGAACTCTTCGCTTCAGAATCGCGGGACGCACTTCTTGATTTCGCCTCCCCGTACGACATAATCGCCATTGACGAGGCTCAGCAGGTTCCCTCGATCGGTCTGGGCGCGAAGATGCTTATCGATGCTTATCCCGATAAGACGTTCATCCTCACGGGTTCCTCATCCTTTGATCTTTCCTCAAACATTGGGGAGCCACTTACTGGTCGTCATTTCACTCTTACGCTATTGCCGGTAGCGCAGTCTGAAATTACCGCATCGCGTTTTGAGCTTGATGGCGCACTTGAGCAATTCCTCGTATACGGTTCATATCCTGAGGTTTTGATGGCTCCAGATAGCGCACATCGAGAGCGTATCCTTACGGAGCTTGTGTCATCGTATTTGTATAAAGATGTTCTTGCCCTAGACCGGATCAAGTCGCCGGAGCTTCTGCGTGATATTGCGCGCATGATCGCCTTCCAGGTAGGCGGTGAGGTCTCTTTGAATGAGATCGCGGTCGCTCTTAAGGCAGATGTGAAGACGGTGGGTAGGTATCTTGATTTGCTTGAGAAGATGTTCGTCATACGCAAGATTGGCGGATTTAGCCGGAACCTGCGCAACGAGATTACCAAGAAGGCGCGATATTACTTCCTCGACAATGGCGTACGCAATGCGATTATCGGGCGTTTCGCTCCCATAGCGCAACGCGACGACGTTGGTGCGCTTTGGGAGAATTTTGTCTTTATGGAGCTCAATAAGCAGTCGTTGCTCGCTGGTCGGTCCGATTCCTATTATTTCTGGCGCACGCACACGGGAGCCGAGGTGGATATTATTCGCGAGTCAGGCGGTAAACTTGAGGCAATAGAGTGCAAATGGACCAGGGCTGGAAAAGAGCCAGCGCTTTGGCACCGCACATATCCCGAGAGCACGTTCGTTACGATAAATCATGATAACTATCTTGATGTGCTACTAGCCTAGCGTGTTACTCAAACGAAGACATCGCGCGGTTTTCTACGAAAACCGCGCGATGTGCGTCCTGCCTATTCCAACCACTGCCCTGCGCGCTGCTTCTGACCGCCGAGGAGAGAGAATTCCATGATACCGAAGTATCAAAACGGTCATCCGCGACGCGCGGGGCACTAGTTGGAATCTTTTGTGATGATACTTACAACGAGATAAATTCTTCGTTCGTTTCTGAAACACTCAAAAGCCTCCCACTAATTCCTTTAAGCCGAAAATGGCGTATTTAATACCTATTTTGGCTACTCCGTCACAGCCCGCAGGACCTCCTCGATGCTGGTGATGCCGCGGGCCGCGTCGTAGAGGCCGTCCTGGAACATGGTGAGCATGCCCTCCTTCTTGGCTTGCGCCTCGATGGCGTCGCTCGTGCTCGACTTGAGGATGATCTCGCGGATCGCGGGAGACACCGCCAGGACTTCATGTATGCCTATGCGGCTCTTGTAGCCGTCCGGGTTTTCTGCTGTCTGCACCGGGCGGTAGAACGGCAGCTCGTCGAGCGTCGTGCCGGCCTTGATGAGCTTCTCGTCCTGGAGCGATTTGAACATCGCGTCGAAATCGTTCTGGCTGGCGATCTTCGCGCGCGTGGCTGCGTCGAGCGTGTAGGCTTCCTTCTCTTCGCAGAGCCTGCGCACGAGACGCTGGCCGATGATGACGCGGAGCGTAGACACGAGCAGGAACGGTTCGACGCCCATGTCGATGAGGCGCGGAATCGCGCCTGCGGCGGAGTTGGTGTGGATGGTCGAGAGCACCAAGTGGCCGGTGAGTGCTGCGTTGATGGCGAGCGAGGCGGTCTCGTTGTCGCGGATCTCCCCCACCATTATTATGTCCGGGTCCTGGCGCACGAGCGAGCGCAAGCCGGAGGCGAAGGTGAATCCGATCTGCGGGTTCACTTGCGTCTGGTTGATGCGCTTCATCTGGTATTCGATAGGGTCTTCGACGGTCGAGATGTTCACATCGGGCTGATTGAGGATATCGAGCATGGTGTAGAGCGTCGTCGTCTTTCCCGAGCCGGTCGGGCCCGAAGCGAGGATGATCCCGGTCGTCTGCCGGAGAGCGTTGTGGAGGCGTTCGGTGTTCTCGCCGTGGAAGCCGAGCGTCTCGAGCGTGAATCCTTCGCCCGTCTCGCGCAGGAGGCGCATGACTATCTTTTCGCCGAAGAACGTCGGTAATATGGACACGCGGAATGAGACGCGGTCAGCCTCGGTCTCCATCTTGAAACGGCCGTCCTGCGGCAGGCGCTTCTCGTCGAGCTTCAGGTTGGAAAGCACCTTGATGCGTGCGACGATGCCTGCTGCCGCGGCCTTCGGCATGGTCATGGCGTCGTGCAAGAGGCCGTCGATGCGGTAGCGGACGAGCACCTGGTCTTCCATCGGCTCGATGTGGATGTCTGACGCGTCCTGCACGATCGCGTGCTTCAGGAGCGTGTCTACGATGCGCACGATGGGCAGGTCTTCCGCCATCTTCTTCAGGTCGTCGCCCGACACGTCCTTGCCGCCATCGGCGACGACGCTCAGCTTTCCCGCTTCTGAGGATATGATGTCGCCGAACTCGTCCTTCAGGGATTTCTGGTATTGGAGGAGCGCGTCGCGGATGCTTTCGGCGTCCGTGAGTCTGGGCAGTATCTTGAGGTGGGTCTTCTTCCCGACCGCCTCGATGGAGGCGAGGTCGTCTACGTCGAGCATGGCTACCTCGAGCGAGCCGCCGTCTTTCTTGAACGCGATGATATTGTGGGTGCGCGCTATCGGCTCCGGGATGAGCGAGAGCACGTCGGTCGGGATCTTGTGGTCTTTCAGGTTGATGAACGGGATGCCGAGGACGTATGCCTGGATGCGGCGGAGCGCGTCTTCGGTGAGCGAGCCGCGCGAGACGAGCGTATCGCCGAGCGGCTGCCCGAGCTTTTGCGCTTCCGCCGCGGCGTCGTCTATCTCTTTCTTGGCGACGAGGCCGGAGTCGATGATGAATTCTTTTAGCTCCCCTTCGGAGACGTGCATATGCAATATAGTATAGCGCGCGGCGGCGGAGCCGCCGCGCGCTTTGCACAATACGTTGACACCATACGCGCTTCTGGTATATTACCGTTATCCCAATGTCCGTTCGCCGGACATTTTTGTTAGAATACGGAAGCAGCGGGAACATTAGCAAGACATACACATTCCATATGATTGACCTCAAGACCATGGGCGCCGTGCTCGGAGAGTTCGAAGATCGCGGCATCAGCCGCGAGACGATGATAGACGCCATCGAGAACGCTATGGCGACCGCGTACAAGCGCGAATACGGCAAGCGCGGCCAGGTGGTGCGCGCGAAGCTCGACCTCAATTCTGGCACGATCGCGTTCGAGCAGGTGAAGACCGTGGTCGACGACACGACAGTACGCTTCCCTGCCGAGGGCGAGGAGGCTCCCGAGGAGCACGCTCACGCCTCGCATCCGCACGCGCTGCACGAGGAAGAAGAACTCGCAGACGGCGAGCTGCCGCGCTTCGACTCTGAGAAGCACATGCTCCTCGCGGACGCGAAGCTCATCAAGCGCGGCGTAGAGACCGGCGAAGAGATCGTCTTCCCTCTCGAGCCGCAGGACGACTTCGGTCGTATCGCTGCTCAGACCGCCAAGCAGGTCGTCATCCAGAAGGTGCGCGAGGCGGAGAAGATGTCGATGATGGAGGAATTCGGCGAGAAGAAGGGCGAGATCGTGAGCGGTATCGTGCAGCGTGTGGAGCGCGGCGCGTTGTTCGTCGACCTGGGTCGGACGACGGGCGTTATCCCTTACGAGGAGCAGATCCCGGGCGAGCGGTATCGCATGGGCGAGCGCATCCAGGCGTATCTCTACGCGGTGGAGGAAGGCTTCCGGGGCGTGTACCTGCGCCTCTCTCGCGCGCATCCGAAATTCGTGGTGAAGCTCTTCGAGATGGAAGCTCCGGAGCTGGCGAGCGGCGCTATCGAGATCAAGGCGCTTGCGCGCGAGCCAGGCAGCCGCACCAAGATCGCGCTTGCGGCCGTCGACCCGCACGTCGACCCGGTGGGCGCGCTCGTGGGCCAGCGCGGCGTGCGCGTCTCGACCGTGATGGGCGCGCTCGGCGGCGAGCGCATCGACATCATCGAGTGGAATGACGACGCTGCAGAGTTCGTCCGCGAGGCGCTCTCCCCAGCCACGCCGCTCAGCGTCGAGCTCGACGAGGCCGACCACCGCGCGACGGTCACCGTCGCAGAAGACGAGCAGTCCCTTGCCATCGGTCGCGGCGGGCAGAACGTCCGCCTCGCTGCCAAGCTCACTGGCTGGAATATCGACATCGTCTCGACCGGTGGGTCGGAAGTCGCGGGGTCGAACGGAGACTCGGTCGTCGTCGCGACGGATGACGGCGACGAGGTTTTGACGGCCGAAGAACCGGCAGCCGAAGCGGGCGTTTCTCCGACCGAGGAGTTCGGCGCGGTCGCTGAAGAAGACCCCGAGTCGGCCGCGCTTCCGGCCGAAGAGGAGCTCTCCGGCCTTCCTGCTTCTGACGAGACTGCCGCCGACCGCGAAGAGGATCGCGATACGGCGGTAGACGAGTAAGCACGCAAAGCAAAAACAAAGCAAAAGCAAAGCACGCGGCGCCGAAGGCGCCGCGTGCTTTTGTGCTAGCGTTCAGGCCGGGGGTTTGCTATCGTTTACGCATATGGCAAACATCAATCACGCACCGTCGAAGTTCATGTTGAATCTCCTGCACGTCCTTCCGCCCTTCGCAGACGAGGAGAAAGGTACGCTCAACGTCATCGTCGAGGTGTCCGCAGGCTCGATTAACAAGTATGAAATCATCACCGAGAGCGGCCAGCTCAAGCTCGACCGCGTGGGCTACTCCTCTCTCTCCTACCCCTTCACCTACGGCGCCATCCCGCAGACCTGGGACATCGACAACGACCCGCTCGACGTCGAGATCGTAAACGTCACGGAGTCCTTGGTGCCGGGCTCGGTCGTGGAGGCGCGCATCATCGGCGCGATGAAGTTCGTCGACGGGGGCGAAGTAGACGACAAGATCATCGCTGTCCTGGCCGACGACAAGCGCGTTGACCACATCAAGACCGTCGAAGACCTCGGCGAATACTTCAAGAAGGAGACGAAGTACTACTGGGAGAATTACAAAGCGCTCAAGAAGCCCGGCACCGGCGCCGTGGGCGAGTTCTTGAGCGCGGCAGAGGGTGTGAAAATCGTGAAAGAGAGCATCGAGCGCTACGACACCGAGTATAAGCCGAAGTTTAACGACTAACCTATGGATGAGACCACGAACAACGAGCTGCCCCTCCCGCCCGGCGTCCCATCGCCCAAGCAGCAGCAGTGGGGCGTGTTCATCTCGATTATCGTCATCGTGCTTATGATCATCATCGGCGCGTTCTACGCCTGGGGCCAGCGCATCGCGCAGAACGCCACGCCGAGTGTAGACACGATGCCCGTCGAGACAGCGACGACGACCGCACAATGGCTTATTCACTAATCCCCTACCCTATGAAGACCTATCCCCGCGCATCCATGCTCGTCCCGATGGTCGTCGAGAAGAGTCAGTTCGGCGAGCGCGCATACGACATCTACTCCCGCCTCTTGAAGGAGCGCATCATCTTCCTCGGCGGGCCGATCGACGACGACGTAGCGAATCTCGTCATCGCGCAGCTTCTCTTCCTCGAAAGCGAGGACGCAAAGAAGGACATCAGCCTCTATATCAACAGTCCGGGCGGGTACATCCATTCCGGTCTCGCAATCGTCGACGCGATGAATCATGTGAAGCCGGATGTCTCTACAGTCGCTGTCGGGATGGCTGCTTCGATGGGCTCAATCATTCTCACTTCGGGCGCGAAGGGTAAGCGCTACGCGCTCCCGCACGCCGAAGTGATGATTCACCAGCCGAGCGGCGGTGCCGAGGGCCAGGCGAGTGACATCGAGATAAGTGCGAAGCACATACTCGCACAGCGCGAGCGCACCAATAAGATTCTCGCCAAGACTTCTGGACAGAAGCTCGAAAAGGTCGAAAAAGATGTCGACCGAGACTTCTTCATGACCGCTGACGAAGCCAAGAAGTACGGCATCGTCGACAAGGTGTTCGGATAGCCACAAACAAGATGAAACACGCCGCGCCGGCGAAGCCGGCGCGGTGTTGTGGTATGATGTCGGCATGAAAAAGAGTGCAAAACTACCCGCACGACTCTCGTCCCTCACGGTCGAATTCGATCGTGAAGCTGATGGTCGCTGGATTGCCGAAATCCCGAAACTCCCGGGGGTTATGGCTTATGGCGCTACCAAACGCGAAGCACAGCAGCGGGTATACGCTATCGCTTTGCGCACGATTGCCGACAGTGTGGAACAAGGGTCTTTTTTCTCACCCATTTCCCGTTTGTTCGGTTATGGAGTGGCGCGCGGTTAAAGCGTCTCGTGTATTGAAGGCGCTTCTTTCCTGCGGATGGAGCATCAAACGCCAGAAAAGTTCTCATCGCACGCTTGCGAGGCCCGGTTGGCCGGATTATACGTTCTCCTTCCATGATCGAGAAGAAATCGGTCCGCGCATGCTTGCTCGTATCGCGAAACACACCGGCCTCACGCCGGACGATCTCTAACAAAGCCCGGGAGTACGGCATCGTCGATAAGGTGTTCGGGTAATCGTATTGAAGTCGAACTTCAATACGCTATCTTACGAGATAGACAGAGAAACGCGCGCCGCGAAGCGGCGCGCGTTTTTGCATCACGGCGAAGCGGGCACTACGATCTGCCCCATTCAGCCTGAACGGGTCGGCCGTTCTTGAAAGTGACGCTTATGAAGCGCCGCTTTCGCGAAACCTCCTGCAAGGTCACCGAGCCCTCCTCGGTTCCCACGAGCGCGAGATCCCGAATTGGGACCCCGAGCTGGCTTGACGCGAACTGACGAGCCTCGAGAGAAAAAGCTTTTTCGTTGGACATTTGAACCCCCCCCTTCTTTTGGTTATTGTCTGCGGCTGTTTGCCGCTGTTAAAAAACTGCCTATGCGCAAAGGTACCACGATAGCGGCATCGCGCAAGTGCCGGAGCCGAGCCAATGCCCGTGGTTTGTGCTAGAGTCCTCCCATATGTCGCTCAAGATAATACTTATATTGCTGGCCCTTTCCGGGATCGGGGGCATCGTGCTCGGCTATGTCCTCCGCGTGCTCATCGGGCTCGCGAGCCGTAGTTCCGTCGAGCTAGACACGAAGCGCCGCCTGCTCCAGGCCAAGGAACAGGCCGCGAAGATCCTCGCTGATGCCGAGTTCCGCAGCGAGATAATAGAGACGGAACGGCTCGAGAGCGTCGAGGAACGCGAAAGCAAGGTTTCGGCGCGCGAGGAGCGGCTCGCCGTGCGCGAGGAGTTCATAGACTCCCGCCAGCGCGACCTCGACGACAAGGAGGCCGAAGTCCGCGCTCGCGAGCAGGAAGCGGCGCGCGTGCGGAACGAGGCCGAGTCGCTCGCTGCGCGCCGTGCCAAAGAGCTCGCGAATATCGCCAACCTTTCAGAAAGCAAGGCGCGGGAGGAGCTTTTCGCGGAAATCGAGCGCGCGCACGAGGAAGCGATACTCTCGCGCTTGCAGAAGCTTTCTGCGCACGGCCGCGAGCGCCTCGAAAGCAAGGCGCGGGACATCCTCACGGCAGTCATCCACCGCCTGGGGAACGCTGTAAACGCTGAGACGGTCTCTCTCTCGGTCCCGCTCCCGTCTGAAGAAGTGAAGGGGCGGATAATCGGCAAGGAGGGGCGCAACATAAAGGCGTTTGAGCGCGCGACCGGCGTGGACGTCATCATAGACGATTCTCCGGACCGCGTGACGCTTTCGTCGTTCGATCCGCTCCGGCGTGCGGTTGCAAAGAGCGCGCTTGAGAAGCTCATCGCGGACGGCCGCATCCAGCCCGCGAAGATAGAAGAGGTCGTCGAGAAGACGCGCGCCCAGCTCGCGGATATCGTCGAGCAGCAGGGTGAGGCTGCGGCATACGAAGCGGGCGTCGTCGGGCTCGACACGAAGCTTGTCGCGCTTCTCGGGCGTCTCCACTTCCGGACTAGTTTCGGGCAGAACATCCTCCAACATTCCGTGGAAGCGGCGCACCTGGCGGGTATGCTTGCGGCAGAGCTTGGAGCGGACCAGGCAGTGGCTCGCGCCGGCGCGCTCTTGCACGACATCGGCAAGGCGGTGGATCACGAGGTGCAAGGGTCGCACGTCGAGATCGGGCGGCGGATCCTGGAGAAGTACGGCGTCGATAAGCGCGTTATCGAGGCGATGCAGTCGCATCACGATGAGTACCCGTACGAGACGCCGGAGGCGGTTATCGTGCAGGTAGCAGACGCGGTCTCAAGCGGCCGGCCCGGAGCGCGTCGGGACACTCTGGACCGCTACCTCGAACGCTTGAGCGATCTGGAACGCCTCGCGGCCGCGTTCGAGGGCGTGGAGAAGGTGTACGCTATCGCCGCAGGGCGCGAGATACGCATCTTCGTCAACCCCGGGAAGGTTTCGGACGTGGCGATGCACAAGCTCGCGCGCGACATCGCGCAGCACGTCCAGAGCGAATTGAAATATCCGGGCGAGATAAAAGTGAACGTCATCCGCGAAAACCGAGTCGTCGAGTTCGCACGCTGATTCCACCACTATCCACCTTGGTTGTAAAGCCCTATTGCGTAATGCAAGGCATTTCCTATACTTTATGGCATACCGGGGCTCTCGCTTGTGGCGCCTGGTTTACCAGCTAGCAGAATCTCATGAACAAAGCAGACATTGTCGACAAGGTGCACGGCGTCCTCGGCTCTACCAAGGCAGACGCAGAGCGCGCAGTCGAGACGGTCATCGAGTCCATCGTGTCCGGCCTCAAGGGCGGAGATGAAGTCTCGATCGCAGGCCTTGGCATCTTCGCGACGAAGGCTCGGCCTGCGCGCGAGGGTCGCAACCCGCGCACTGGCGAGACGATCCGCATCGCGGCGACCCGTACGGCGAAGTTCCGCCCAGCGAAAGCGCTCAAGGACGCGGTGAAATAGTTTTGGCAGGAAATGAAAATGCGCGGCGCCGAAGGCGCCGCGCATTTTCATTTCAAACCAAGCTAAAGCGCTGTGCGGGATAGGAGAATCGGACTCCTGCTCTCAGTTTGGAAAACTGATGTTCTACCATTAAACTAATCCCGCCTGATGCGAGAATACCATTTTTGCGCTAGCGTATACAGATGCGGCGCATATTCCCCTATCTGGGCATCCTTTGCGCGCTGGCCGTCGGGATCGTCCTGTATGAATACCCGGTCGGACCGGCTTCCCGCGCGGTTTCGGTTTCGCCGGCCGCGTCTTCCACCGTTGTGGTGGTTCCGAGCCTGTTCCATCAAGACTCGCCTGCGGCATACGAATCAGCGCACGCAAGCCCGGCGAGCCAGGCGGGCTCGACAAGCCCAGCGAGCTTGAGCCATGGCCAGGTTGCGCCGCGCGAGGGTGCGCCGGTTACGCGGCAGCAGTCTCCAGCGCCGGCCGCACCAGAAAAGAGCGCGAACGTTTCCACGCCTCCGGTTTCTCCGGTCGCGCAGGCTCCGGCACCCGCGCCAGCTGCCGAGCAGGCGTCTCCCGATAGCGCTTCATCGGCGTTGCGCGCCGCACTCGTGAATATCCTGTGCTACGCGCCAGCCGGCAGCCAGCTCCACTCCATTTCTGGAAGCGGCGTGTTCATCGATTCAAAGGGCATAATCCTCACCAACGCGCACATCGCGCAATATTTCCTACTGTCTGACCGCGGGGTTTCCTGCACCATCCGGACCGGCAGCCCCGCCACGGATGCATATAAGGCCTCTCTTATCTTCATCTCTCCGGCATGGCTCCATGCAAACTCGACGGTGCTCACGCAGAATCTGCCGACCGGCACCGGCGAATACGACTTCGCGCTCCTCGCGGTCACCTCGAGCGCGACCGATGCGCCGCTTCCTGCGGCTTTCCCGGCCGTGTCGCTGGCGAATCAGCCGCCAGCAGTCGATACGCCTGTAGTCATCGCCTCTTTTGGCGCTCAATTCCTGTCGAGTAGCCAGATACGTTCCGGCCTGTCCCCCACGCTGGTGTTCGGCTCGGTAAAGAGCGTGTTCACGTTCGGCACCAACACGGTAGACGTCTTCTCGCTCGGAGGCTCTGCCGCCGCGCAGGAGGGCTCTTCGGGCGGCGGAGTCGCGGACGCTTCCGGGTCGCTCGTCGGCACGCTCACGACGAGCACGGTCACCGGTGCGACCGATACGCGCGTCCTGAGCGCCATCACGGCCTCCTATATTCGCTCAGAATACGCAAGCGAGATGGGCGAACCGCTCGATTCCCTGCTCTCCCAACCAACGGCAACGTCTGTTAACGATTTTTCGAGCCAGATTTCTCCCCTAGAATCAATCATCACCGCCAGTATCTAGTCGGGCCGCCGGGAATCGAACCCGGTCTGCGTGCTCCCAAAGCACGTGTACTACCAGCATACTCCGGCCCGCTGCTGCTCACTCTACACTATCTGGGGCAGGTAGCGCACTCTTGCTACGCCGTCCCGCTTGCGCAGCCACACGAGGCAACCGTCTACCTGCCACTCCCCTTCCCAGTCGTTTTCCAGCGCGTACCACTCTCCGGTCCGGGCGACCTTGCGGATTTTCGCCGCGTGGAGGTTCAAGGACGGGTCATATTCATCTCGTCTGCTTTCCGCTTCGGGCAGCTCGCAGACCGTGTTCGTCTTCACCTCGACGAAGTGCAGGACATCCCCTTTCTCTGCGATTATGTCGAGCTCGCCCGTCTTGCGGGCGACATTTCGCTCTCGGATGCGGAATCCATGCCTCCGAAGATACTCGGCGGCTACCATTTCGCCCAAGTTTCCGACCTCTTTGTGCGTCTTAGAGGAAATATCCACGGCTTTTTAATAGATGGCTTATTTGCTAAGTATTTTCTCGGACCGGCCTCGTACCAGCATAGCAGACAGCCGTCTTTTATCCCCACTATCCACAGACTTATGCACTTTTTAACGATGTCTCAAAAAGCAACGCGGCGGCCATACGGCCGCCGCGTTGCTTTTGACTCTGGTGCGGGCAGGGAGAACCGCGATTACGCTTTCGGTCACGGATAATTCCCTCGCCGTCGCTCGGGAATTTCCGCGACCCCGGCTCGCCATGCTCGCTGCTGCTCGCATATGGCTGCGCCCTCCGATTCTCCCTGCCCGGGCCCATCCTCACTTCGTTCGTCTGGTGCGGGCAGGGAGAATCGGACTCCCGTCTCGTCCTTGGCAAGGACGTGTTCTACCACTAAACCATGCCCGCGTGTGGGCATGATAACACGCTCCCTACCCTCTTTACCAGGGGCTTAAACGGCAGCCCCCATTTTAAGTTCGGCATTGTGCGCCCGGTAGGACTCGAACCTACAACCTCTTGGTCCGAAGCCAAGCGCTCTATCCTTTGAGCTACGGGCGCGTAGTGAGGAAACAATACCACATATCTTTGTATTGTTGTTCTCCGAACGAGCGTCCGTATCGAGTCTGAGAAGATACGGGCGCAAGTGGAGCGCCTAGTAAGAAGAGTACCTTTGTTTCTTGTGCTCATCAAGCGGTGGTATTATCAGGCATATGTTACACAGGATTCCCCACGAGGTGCGTAAGGTGAGCGAGGCACTTCGGTCGGCCGGTTTCGAGTCCTATCTGGTGGGCGGCTGCGTCAGGGACCTCATTCTCAACAAAATCCCGAAGGATTGGGACGTTACCACGAACGCCACTCCGGAGCAGATCCAGGCCGTATTTCCTGATTCTTTTTATGAAAACGATTTCGGGACCGTAGGAGTGAAAACAGGAAGCGACGACCAGCGCGTGGCAATCATCGAAGTGACGCCCTACCGCACCGAGTCCGGGTACTCGGACAAACGCCGGCCGGATAGCGTCACCTTCGGCACCTCCCTGCTCGAAGACCTGGCCCGGCGCGACTTCACGGTGAACGCGATGGCGCTTGATGACGCTCAAGGACAAATAATCGACCCCTACGGAGGTGAAAAGGACATAAAGGACAAGATGATCCGCACGGTCGGGAGTGCCCGTGACCGCTTTAACGAAGACGCGTTGCGCATGTTGCGAGCAGTGCGTTTTGTCGCAGAGCTCGATTTTGGCATCGATGGCGAGGCCGCGGCGGCGATAAGCGAAAATAATGAGCATTTAAGCCACGTTTCACGTGAAAGGGTCCGGGACGAGTTCGTTCGCATCCTTAATTCAGACAAGCCAATGAGCGCGCTCGTGCTCGCATGGCAGCTTGGGGTTCTTCCTTTCATTTCCCAGTATCTCGTGAACGGCGTTGGAGTCGAGCAGAACCAGGCGCACAGTTTCGATGTGTTTGAGCATCTCCTTCGCGCCGTGCAACACGCTGCAGACAAGGGCTGGAGCCTAGAGGTACGCCTCGCAGCTCTTTTCCACGATATCGGCAAGCCAGAGGCACGCCGCTGGTCTGAGGATAAGAAAGAGTGGACCTTCTACGGGCACGAGGTGGTAGGTTCACGTGTAACAAGAAAGGCGCTGGAGGATTTACGCTTTCCACGGGAAACAATCGAAAAAGTAGTGAAGCTTGTGAGATGGCACATGTTCTTTTCCGATCCGGACCAGATAACGCTCTCTGCGGTGCGAAGAATGATTGCAAATGTGGGAGAAGAGAACATATGGGATCTTCTCGATTTGCGCATCTGCGACCGTGTAGGCACAGGAAGGCCAAAGGAACAGCCGTTCAGATTCCGCAAATATAAGGCGATGGTCGAGCAGGCTCTTCGAGACCCTGTCTCGGTGAAGATGCTCAAGACAGACGGGGGACACATTATGGAGATGTTCCACGTGAACCCGGGGCCTAAGATAGGCTATGTACTAAACGCGCTCCTGGAGGATGTGCTTGATGACACCGGCCTGAACACACGAGAGTATCTGGACCGGAAAACTGCAGAATTACTAGCTATGCCGGAGGACGTCTTGCGTGGATTGGGCGAAGCGGGGAAAAAGCGAAGAGAAGAGGCTGAAACTGAAGAAATACAAAGCATTTTGGAAAAGCACCACGTGGACTAGTTTCCACGTGTAACGGGGCCGCCTGACTTTGCTCATGGAAAATAACAAAACCGCCCGAGTGGCCAGAAGCAAATTAAGAGGCAAGGGGGTACTGTTGATGGTGCTTCCAGCCCGAGATGTTTGGGGCGGTTTGTTTATGGGTGCGCTTTCACGTGAACCGTACCGTTGTGGCTTGTAGGGCGGATCGCCGCCGAGCGTTGGTAGGCTTTTGTGGTCGCGCTGATGTCTGATGATGGGAAAGAGCTATAAAGAACACCGTTCGGCAGTGCTTCTTACCGGAGTAACAAGCGCTGCCTCTGAGGTAGATACTAGCGCGTTAAAGGACAGTGTAAAGGACAAGCCTGTGGATAAGTGTCCTTTAGGAAAGCGTGATGGAGATGGGGCAGTGGTCGGAGCCGTAGATGCTCGGGTGTACCTCGGCTTTCTTTAGGTTTTTCAACAGTTCTTGAGCGACGAAAAAGTAGTCGAGACGCCAGCCGACGTTGCGATCGCGGGCGCGGGTCTGCATATCCCAGAAGGTGTAGGCCTCTTTGGTCTGTGGGTGGAAATGGCGGAATGAGTCCGCATAACCGGCGCTCTCCACTTCATCTATCCAGGCGCGCTCCTCGGGGAGGAAGCCGGTGTCTTCCTTGTGCGCTTCCGGCCGGGCCAGGTCTATCGCTTCGTGCGCAGTGTTTACGTCGCCGCAGAAGATGACCGGCTTTTTCTTGCGCAGCTTCTCTGCGAACGCGAGAAAGGCGTCATAGAAGCGGAGCTTGTAGTCGAGGCGCTCGGGGCCCATGCCCCCGTTCGGGAAGTAGGCGTTCAGCAGCCAGAAATCCTCATATTCTGCGCCGATAGTGCGGCCTTCCTGATCGAATTCCTTGATGCCCATGCCGTAAATGACGCTCAAGGGCTCGACTTTGGAGTAAAGAGCGACGCCGCTGTAGCCCTTGCGCACTTGGCTGGAGGAGAAGAACGCGGAATAGCCGGCAGGGGAGAGGAACTCTTCGGAGAGCTGCTCGGGCGAGGCTTTGGTCTCTTGGAGGCAGAAGATGTCGGGTTTCGTGCTCTTCAGGAAGGATTCCCAATAGCCATCCTTCGCAAGCGAGCGCAAACCGTTCACATTCCACGA
>JAKAMJ010000057.1 GCA_021812955.1 bacterium
TCCGATCCCGTGTCCATGTTCTTGACCGGAATGTAAGACACCAGGTGTCTTACATTCCGGAGAGTGCGCGGGAGTTTTTGAAAGCGACGAAAGAGAAGCGCAGCGCGATGATAAAAAAGATCGCCGGACATAAGGGCGGCGACGCCGCTGTCGCGCGCGAGGAGGCCATCGCTCTTCTGAACGGCATCGAAGCCATGTATAGGAATCAGATTCCTATAACGCAATGCGTGGCGCTTCTCTCCGACATCGCGACGCTGCGGCCGTATCTCTACGACCGCAGCGCGCCGGTAAAGATGATTCTCGAACACATTGCTGTCGTTATGCCGCGAGACCTGTCTGCCGGTACATAGGTTTGGTATACTGAGCGCATATGGCATACGACTTTTCAAAACTGAAGGAACAGATCAAAGAGACCGAGGAGTGGCTCGGGCGCGAGCTCTCCGGCGTGCGAACCGGCCGCGCGACGCCGGCATTGCTCGACGGGATAAAGCCTGAGGCGTATGGCGCCCGAACGCCTATCCGCGAGCTGGCGAACGTCTCCGTCGAAGACGCGCGCACGCTCCGTATCATCCCCTGGGACAAGGGCCTCTTGAAGGCGATAGAGAAAGGCATCGTCGAAGCGGATCTCGGCATTAGCGTCTCGACGGACGACCAGGGGCTGCGCGTCTCGTTCCCCGAGCTTACGAGCGAGCGTCGCGTCCAGCTCAGCAAGATCGCGGGCGACAAGACTGAGCAGGCGCGCGTGACGCTCCGCGGCCACCGCACGGATGCCATCAGGGCGATCGAGGCGTCCGCCAAAGAAGGCGGCATGGGCGAAGACGAGGTGAAGCGTCACAAAGATGAAGTGCAGAAACTCATCGACGCCGGTAACACCGCCCTCGCCGCCGCGCTTGAGAAAAAAGAAGCGGAGATCGCGCTCTAAGCGTTCAAGCGGATGACAATCCTGATCTTCTTCGCCGTCATCGTCGCGCTCATCGTGGTGCACGAGCTGGGGCACTTTTTGGCGGCGAAGGCGGTGGGGATGCGGGTGGATGAGTTCGGGCTCGGGTACCCTCCGCGCGCGTGGACGATAGGGAAGTGGGGCGGAACGGAATATACGCTCAACTGGCTGCCATTCGGCGGCTTCGTGAAGATTTTCGGCGAGAATGGAGAGGCAGTCGCGGGAAGTGACGCAGGTGGAAGTCAGGCTTCAAATCCGAATTCTAGAAGTCTGACTTCCTCTGCGCCACAAGCTTCCTCGGCTGCGGCGGACTCGCGCGCGTTCACGTCGAAAAATCGTCTCGCGCAGGCGTTCGTGCTGGTAGCAGGCATCGCGATGAACTTGCTGTTCGCCTACGCGCTCATTACCGCCGCGCTCGTGTCTGGCACGCCGCGCGCGCTCGCTCCGGACGAGATCGCCGGCGCCAGAGACGTCTCACTCGCGATCGCGAGCGTGCTCCCAGGCTCGCCGGCCGCCCGCGCGGGCCTCGCGGCGGGGGATTCGATCCTCGATGCGAAGATAAGCTCGCCAAGCATGATCGGGGAGTGGCGGGCCACGGACCCGAAGAGCTTTTCAGATTTTGTCGCCCGGAGCGAAGGGAACCCGATGACGCTCGACGTATTGCACGACGGTAAGGCCGAGACGCTCGTCGCGTCGCCGGCGACGGGTGCGGTCATTTCTGACCCCTCGCGCTACGCGCTCGGGATCGAGGTGGCGACTATCGGCGTGGTGCCGCTCGGCCTCGCCACGGCGCTATCCCAGGGCGCTTCGCTCACATGGGACTCCATCGTGCTCACCGCGCAAGGCCTCGCCCATTTCTTCTACGGCGTGTTCACGCTCTCGGCGGACTGGTCGCAGGTTTCCGGCCCGGTCGGCATCGCCGGCGCTGTCGGGGGCGCTTCAGCGCAAGGGTTCGGCTACCTGCTCTCGCTCATGGCGATCATCTCGATAAACCTCGCGCTCATCAACCTCATCCCCGTGCCGGCGCTCGACGGCGGCAGGCTCCTGTTCGTCCTCGTCGAATGCGCACTTCGCCGACCACTGAAGCCGAGCGTAATGCAAGCGCTCAATTCGGTAAGCTTCGCGTTTCTCGTGCTGCTCATGGTCGTCGTGACGGCGCACGACATCTTCAAGATCGTAGGTTAACGGGTCGTGTCGATTCTAATATGATAGTGCCGAGAGTGGGACTCGAACCCACACGAAGGTTTTTAGGCCATCTCAGGGTTTTAAGCCCTGTGCGTCTGCCATTCCGCCATCTCGGCTTTTTGAAGATAGTAGCATCTCTGGTATCCTCAAGGTACGGCCAGGTGGTGAAGTGGTAACACGACGGTCTGCAAAACCGTTATGCGCGGGTTCGATTCCCGCCCTGGCCTCAGATAGCTTGCGCTCGATTGTCGGGCAGGAAATCGACACGCGGCAAGGGGCGCAGTCGCGTGCGGGCTTTCAGGTGGTCGGAAAACGCGGCGCGATGCCGTTCGAGGAACGCGAGCGCCGGGCGCGTCTTGCTCTCCGGGAAGACACTCACGAACACGATGACGCGATCGCCGTTCTTGGACGCCGGCTCGGCTCGCACGACCGTGATGAGCGATTCCGGAGCCGCTTCGCTCGCGATGAACCGCGCAGCTTCGTGCGCGATTATTTCTGTCGCACGGTTTTTCCTATCGGCGGCATTCATGATTCCGGGGCGGCAAACGCGACGATCTCGTCGCCGTACGCCGGAGTCTCGCGGACTTCGATCTCTGCGCCGAAGTCGCCTTCCGAGCGGATGTCTTTCGTGTCTATGCGCGCTTGCTGGAGGTTGGCGATGCTCCCGCGCGCGAGCTCCACGCCGCCGCGCACGAGCTTCACGCGGTCGCCGAGCGTGAGGATGCCGGAGACGTATCGCGCACCGAGGACGTGCTTCTTCGCCGTGCCGGAAAACTCCTTGAGCACCTTCGCCCGGCCGAGCTCGCGTTCTTCGGCGACCGTCGGCGCGCGCTCCTCGAGAAGCGCGGTCACTTTTTCGGCGAGCTCGTAGATTATCGAGAACGGCAGGATGGCGACGTGATCGCGGTCGGCCAGGTCGCGCGCGATCGGATCGGTGCCGGCATTGAACGCGATTATCGTCCCGCCCGACGCGGCCGCGATCTTCACGTCGCCTTCGGACACGTCGCCGACGCCGGAGGCGATGATGCGGACGGCCGCGCGCTCGTGCTTCAGCTTGGACAGCTCGTGCGCGATGGCGTCGATAGAGCCGGCTACGTCTGCCTTCACGATGAGCGGCAGCTCGGCGACGCCTTCGGCAAGCTCGCCGCGCTCCTGCGCTTGTGCGGGCGATTCCGCGTTTCCAAGGGCTGCAGCCTCTGCCTCCTTCTTATTTTTTACGATACTGAAAAGCGACCCTGCGGTGGGGAGCTTGCTGAACCCGGAGACCCGCACCGGCTCGGACGGGCCGGCCTGCTGGATGCGCTCGCCGCGGAAATCCTCGATGAAGCGTATCGGCGCGTACGCGTCGCCCGCGACGACGAAACCGTTCAGGGAGAGCGTGCCGTCCTTGAGTATGAGCGTCGCCGACGCGCCGCGCCGCGGGTCCTGGGTCGATTCGAGCACGAAGCCGGTCGCGCTCGCCTCCGGGTCGGCCTCGAGGCCGCGGAGATCGGCAGCGAGCAGGACGAGGTCGAGCAATTCGGAAACGC
>JAKAMJ010000058.1 GCA_021812955.1 bacterium
ACACGCTCAACACTCCTAACACGCCCCCTTCCGCTCCGCGTATCGGCGTCACCGTCTCGAGGCAGAATGAGCGATCGGAACTGCCCGGCACATGCTGCACCTCGATAGACGACGCATCGCCCCGGATGGCGGCGGCGAACGCCTCCTTGAACGCGGCGGTGCTCGCCGCATCGAGCGTACGCTCGATGCCCCGCTCTCTCGCCTCTGCAACGGAAGAATATCCGTGCTCGCGAAGGCCGCTTGCGTTCATGAACACGAGCGTGCCGTCCGGAGCGAACAGCTTGATGCAGTCAGGCGAACTCTGCGCCAGCATGCTGAAGAGTATCTCTTGTCCTGTGGCAACGGGTCCGTCTTTCATGGTCAGGACGCGTCAGCGCCGGTCACTTCGCCTTCAGGAGAACGCGCTTCACATTCTCGACGATCTCGTTGATCGGGTGCTCGGACTTGACGTAATAATCGACAGCTCCAAGCGCGAACGCGCGTTTCTTATCGCTCTCTTCTCCCAGGTTCGAGACGACGATGACGGGAATCGCCTTGAGCTCGTCGTCGCCCTTGAGCGCCTCGAGCACTTCGAACCCTATCTTCTTCGGGAGCAGCAGGTCGAGCACGATAACATCCGGCTTCGATCTCTTCGCTTCAGGCAGGACGGCGTCGCCGTCTGCGACGAGCAGCACTTCATGGTTGGCTTTCTCAAGCTTTTCTTTCAGTACCCTGCTCAGTACGTCTTCATCTTCAGCGACAAGAATCCTCATGATGGTAATTGTAACAACGGCGGCGTGGCATACAAGCGCGGCACTGGGCATAACTCGCAGCCGTCCGTTCCCACCCGCGCGCCGCTGCGCGGGGGTGCCGTTACGATTCTATGCTCTCTATATTTTCGACGACATACCGCTTGTCCTTGTCGATGCGGTCAGAAACGTGCGCGAGAAACGCCTTGAGCTCGCGTTCGGTCTGGGCGGATACGTCGCCCTCTTCGAGCTTCTTGCGCAAGGCGCTTATGTCTTTCTGTATCATGTCGAGAGCTGTCTGCACGTCCCTCTGCGCTATCACGGCGCGCCGCAAACGTTGCTCCCTCCTCTTGCGGCCGGCATACCAGCCGAGCCATCCGCCGGCCACAGCCGCAAGGCAAAGCGCCACGATAATGCCGCCGAAAAATTCGGACTGCGTGACGCCGATGCCGCCCACGAAGAAGAACGGCGCGCCGATTACGTGCAGCTCCGCCCTGCTCTCGACCGCATTGCCCGCGGCATCCGTGGCGCGCACGAGGAGCGCGTGCGTGCCTGGCTGCTGCGGCGGCAACGAATACGTAGACGCTTCCGTGGTAGTCGAGAGCGCGCCGTCTATGAACACCTCGTAGGAACCGATGCCTGAGAGCTGATCGCTCGTCTCATACGAGATGACCGGCGCGACGTCCTGCGTGTCGAACCCGCCCGGCGTCGTTATGGAAAATCCGAGCGGCGGGATGCTGTCTATGGCTATCCGGTAGTGCGCGGTCGGGCCCCAGCCGGCCGTGTCCCGGAACCGGACGTGCAGATACCAGACTCCATCCGAAAGCGGACTGGCCATCCCGTGTTAGAGCCGTGGTCGGTCAAGCCCCCATTGCTCCGTTTGGCTAACGAGAAACACCTCCGGGGTCAGGGGGGAGCCGCAAAAAATGGCAAGGAAATTTTGGGCGTGTGCCCACCGGAGCGAAGCGGAGGCGGGGCCGAGACGTCAGCGCAATCCGAGCGTACGAAAGAATCTCAATCCACCACGCGCTCCGCGCGTGCGAAGTGGGTTCGCGTGTAGGTTAGAATATCCTCACAAATGCAAACCGCCGGAAGGCGGCTTTTGCGTTTGTGACCTCACGGGGAATCGAACCCCGGTTTGCGCCGTGAGAGGGCGCCGTCCTAGCCGCTAGACGATGAGGCCGTCGTCTCGTCCTTATACCAGATTTCGCCGCCTCGCGCTACGCTTTCATGCGCCACATGCGCTCCTGCCGGACGAGCCTTGCAGCGTCAGCCGGATCGGCGAGGAGCGCTTTTACGACGCGCTCCATCCGGATAGACTGCGAACCTTTCACCAGGAACACGTCGCCGGGGCGAGCCGCTCCGGCGAGCGCCTTCGCTGCGGCGCGCGAGTTGTCAAACGAGACGACCTCTGCGCGCCCCTCCGCGTTCGCGAATGCGCGAGCGCGGATACCCACCGCCACGACCAGATCAGCGGCGGCGCGCGCAAGCCCGCCGATACGCGCGTGCTCGGCGACGGAATACCGGCCGAGCTCGAGCATGTCGCCGAGCACGGCGATGCGGCGCGCCGCGCGCGGAAACGCGGCGAGCGTCTCAAGCGCCTTCTCGACTGCGACCGGCGACGAGTTGTATGAATCGTCGATGAGTATGGAACCGTTCTTCCCGGCCAGGAGGCGGCCGCGGCCAGGCGGCGGCTCATATGCCTCAAGCGCTGTCAGCGCTTCTGCCAGAGGGATGTCGAACGCGCGCGCGATGGCGAGAGCCGCGGCCGCCGGCAGGATCTGCGTCGCGCCGCCGACGGAACCCCGCGCGGTTATCTCCCCCGACTCCTCGCCCGCCTTGACAGCCGCACGCATTCCCTTCACTGCGCCCGCCTCTTCGAAAAAGCCGATCTTCCCGACGCGCACGTCCGCCTGCGCCGCGACGCCATAGGTCATGATTCGCGCCGGTGTGTTTTTTGCCGCCTCTACGGCATACGCATCGTCCGCGCAAATGATAAGCGGCGCGGCGGCGGGCAGCGCGTGCGCCGGCGCGAATTCTTCCTCGCGCACGGCTTCTGGCGACGCATACGCTTCGACGTGCACCGGCACATCGGGCAGGCGCGTCACGACCACCGCGTCGGGCGTGGCGATGCGCAGGATGCGCGCGAGATCGCCGGGACGGTCGGCACCCACCTCGAGCACGAGCATGTCCGGATACCGGTTCGGAAGCGTCAGGAGCACGATCGCGCGTTTCAGGAGCGTCAGCCACGCGAACGGATTGCCCCACGGATTGTCGGCACCGAGGATCGTGAACGGTACGCCGAACTCGCTATTGAAACTCTTTTCGCTCTTGCGTACGAAGAAACGCGTCGCGAGCACCTCGGCCACGGCGTCCTTGGTCGAGGTCTTCCCCACCGATCCGGTCACCATCACGACGCGCGGGCGGTATCGCCGTACGACCGCGCGAGCCATGAACCCGAGGAAGAACGCTACGGAATATTTGAAGAATCTTTTCATGGATGCGGATCGGTAACGCCGCGATCAGGCGGCACCTGGTAATAATCGATTAAGAAGTGCACGAGGTCAAGGAACGTCGAGTCGAGCGTCTCGGACGCGTACTCGACATGCTGCGGATCGTCCGTGTAGAGCAGGATGATGAACCGCGGCGCATACGACGGGAAGAATCCGGTGAACGAATGGAACCACCGGCTCTTGTAGTACCCGCCATGGCCGTCCGTGAGCTGGGCGGTGCCGGTCTTCGCGGCGACCGACATGGTCGGGATGATCGCCTTGCCGTTCTCGAGCTTCTCGTCGAACATCTCGGTCATCATCTGCGTGGTCTCGCGCGCGGCCGTCGCCGAGAACACCGGCGTCTTCTTGCTCCAGTCGAGCGTGCGGGTGATCCCGGAATCGAGCCGCACCGCTCTCACGAGATGCGGC
>JAKAMJ010000059.1 GCA_021812955.1 bacterium
GGCGCAGATTCAGGATGATCCTATCGCGCCCGCCGCCCCGGAGGAGGACCCCTTCGAAGACGAAGACCTGTACGCCGTAAGCAGCTTCTCGGTCTGACCCAGCTTCTCGTGGCGGTCCGCCACGGGCTTAGGATTCTTTCTCTTGGCGGGCGCGCCGCTTGCGGGAGCGGGAGCGCGGCTTCGTCTGCTCGGTCAGGCCGAGCGAAGCGCGGATATTGCGCCGCGCGAGCGAGGTGCGCGCGAATTCGAGCCATTTCGCCGAGGGATGCGCGGAGTCGCGCCGTATCGCCTCGACGATGTCGCCGTTGTTGAGCTCTGTGTCGAATGACGCCAGCTTGCCGTTCACCTTGGCTCCTTGGAGATGCTCCCCGAGGTCGCTGTGTATCGCATACGCGAAATCTATCGGCGTGGAGCCTGCAGGGAGGTCGATCACGTCGCCTTGCGGCGTGAACACGAACACGCGGCGAGAGAAGAAGTCCTCCTTGAGTCCCTCGACGAATTCCGCCGAGCCGATGTCGGAGTGCGCCGTGGCAAGCTCGGCGAGCCAGGGCGGCATCTTGGCGCTTTTGCCCGACGGGCTGTCTGAGCGCGCAACGCGCATGAGCGACGGTATGAGCGAGCGCCATGAGAACGATAGCGCGGAGAAGCGGCTCTTCTGGGATGATGCGTTCATCCTGCCGACGCCAGCTTGCGCGAGCTGTTTATATGACATGTGCGACGCGATGCCGAACATGGCGTGCCGGTGCATCTCTTCGGTGCGTATCTGCACCTCGACGACGCCAGCCTCGGGCGTGACGACCGTCGTATGCAGCGATTGGTAGCCGTTCGGCTTTGGGAAGGATATATAGTCCTTGAACTCGCCAGGCAATGGCTTGTAGAGCGCGTGTATCGCGCCGAGCGCGATGTAGCAGTCCTCGATCGAAGGGACTATGACGCGTAGCGCCGCGATGTCGTGGATGAGGCTGATGTCGTCGCGCTTGCGCAGGAGCTTCTGGTGCAGGCTCCAGAGGCCTTTCATGCGGATGTCGGTGCGGAACGTCTTCAAGCCCTTCTTCGCGAGCTCGCGGCCTATCTCTTTGCGGACACGCGCCAGCCCCTCTTCGGTCTGCTTCGCCTTGAGCTTCCGCACTTCCGCGGTGTGCGTTGCGGCGTCCGTGTCTACATACGGGAAAGCGAGGTCTTCGAGGTCGCGCTTCACGCGGCCCATGCCGAGCCGGTCTGCGATCGGCGCGTATATTTCGAGCGTCTCGAGCGCGATGCGCCGGCGCTTGTGCTCGGGGACGTGGTCGAGAGTCTGCATATTGTGCGTGCGATCGGCGAGCTTGACGAGGAGTACGCGGATGTCGCTCGCTGTCGCGACGAGGAGGCGCCGGAGCGACTCGGCGTGGCGTTCCGCGCCACGATACTTGTGCTTGCCGAGCTTGGTCACTCCGTCAACGATGAAAAGGACGTCCTTCCCGAACTCGCGCTCGATGTCCTCGCGAGAGGCTCGGCCGTCTTCTACGGTGTCGTGCAGGAGGCCGGCGGCGATGGTCGTCGCATCCATGCCGTATTGGGCAAGTATGAGCGCGGTCGCGGCAGGGTGGACGAAATACGGTTCGCCCGAGAAGCGCGTCTGGCCCTCGTGTGCTTTCTTTGCGTAGTCGTACGCCTTTTCGACGAATGCAATATCGTCCGGCGAAGCCGCCGTCATCGCGCCGGCAATCTCCTTGACGGTGGTCATGGGTGTAGCATACACCACGATCGTGGCTTGCGGAATTATTTCAAATACTCGGCGGCTTCGGCGGGAGTGAGTGCGTCGGGAGATTCGGTGTCGGGGAGGTAGATGCGGCGGAGGCCTTTTTTGAGGAAGAGGCCTTGCTTCGATTTATAAAGAGTAATTGTCTTGCCGGTCTTGGGGTGCTTGCCGAGCTCTTTTACAATCTCGACGCCACGCGGCGGCGCTTTGGGCGTGGCGAGGAGGGCGAGCGCTTGGTCGAGGGTCACGGTGTAGGGGTCGCCGACGGAGGGTTTGAGAGAGCGGAACTCGCCGTCTGAGCCGACATAGGGCCCGAAGCGTCCGGTCGAAGCAACGACCGGCTTGCCGGTGCTCGGATTGACGCCCAGCTCGCGCGGTAGCGAGAGATACTTCACCGCGTCTTCGAGAGTGACTTTCGAGAGATCGGTGCCGGGCGGAATCGAGGCGCGCTTGAGGGCAGGCTTTGGTGATTTCTTCTTCGCGGCGGCTTTGCCGCCGCGTCTTTCCTTCGGCGCTTCTTCGGTGGGAAAGTCAGACTCTCCCACTTTGGGAGAGTCTGACTTTCCCGCTTCGGCCAACGGCATCTCGACGTAGGGCCCGAAGCGGCCGGTTTTTATGAAAATGGGCTGGCCGGTCTCTGGGTGGATGCCGATCGGCTCGTCGCCTTTGAGCTCGACGCCCTCTTCACTGCGCGCGCCGAGGCAGTCGGGGTACCGCTTGCAGCTCATGAAGACGCCGCCGCGGCCGAGCTTAAACTCCATCGGGCCGCCGCAAATGGGGCAGGGGAATTGTTTCGGGTCAACGTCGCCGAGCGCCGTCGCCTTCGGGAGCGCATCTTTCGCTTGAACTGCTTTCTCGAATGGGCCGTAGAAGTCAGAGAGCGTCTCGGTGTAGCCGCGCTCACCGCGGGCAATCTCGTCGAGCTCGTCTTCCATCTCGGCGGTGAATGAGTCGCTGATGTATTCGGGGAAGTGCTCTTCGAGCCAACCCGAGACGACCATGCCGGTCGCGGTCGGCGCTAGCGTACGCCCTTGCTTCTCGACGTAGCCGCGGTCTTGAATCGTTTTCATGATGCTCGCGTAGGTGGACGGGCGGCCGATGCCGCGCTTCTCGAGCTCTTTGATTAGGCCGGCCTCGGTGTAGCGGTTGGGCGGCTGGGTCTGCTTCTCTTCCGGCTCAAGCGAGCGAAGCGTGAGCGGGTCGTTCTCGGCTAGCTTCGGGAGCTCTACATCTTCGCCGCGAGCTTTCGTATCGAGCGCGAGCCAACCGGGGAAGAGGACGCGGGAGCCGGTGGTCGAGAAGAGCGGGATGTCGGCGTCAGCCTTTGCGCTCACGGTGGTGCGCATGACCTTTGCCGCCGTCATCTGCGAGGCGAGGGCGCGGGTGCGGATGAGGTCGTAGAGAGCGATCTCGTCGGTCGTTGCGCCCGCGTGCGTGCGCGACGGCTCGGTTGGGCGGATCGCCTCGTGCGCCTCCTGTGCATTCTTGCTTGAGGTCTTGTAGGCGCGAACCTGAAGATATTCTCTGCCGAATTCGTGCTCGACGACTCCCGCCATCCTGGCGACCGCTTCTTTTGCGAGGTTCACAGAGTCGGTGCGCATGTAGGTGATGTGACCCGCTTCATAGAGTTTCTGCGCGGCGCGCATCGCTCGCGAAGGGGCGAAGCCGAGGCGGGTCGAGGCGGCTTGCTGCAATGTAGAGGTGGTGAACGGCGGCCGCGGATTGCGTTCTTCTGCGCGTTCAGAAACGCCGGCGACACTCCAGGCGGCCGCCTTCCCGAGCGAGACGATGCGCTCAGCTTCTTCTCTGGTAGCTGGCTGCTCCACGCACGTCGCCGATAGTTGCGACGTGGCGGTCCGACCGCCACGCGCAGAGCGTGGCGGTCGGACCGCCACGTCGAAGAG
>JAKAMJ010000004.1 GCA_021812955.1 bacterium
CCTCGGTCGCCACTTCGGTAATCGGTGTCCGCGCGCCGGAGGCGTTGTCGGTCTGCCAGAGGAGGAAGCCGATTGGGAAATTGCCCTTGAGCCCATCAAAAGCCTTGCTGTGCACGATGAAGCCGTCGAGATAGCGCGCATTCCACGCCTCGCGGAATTCGGCGAAGTTGGGCGCGTTCACATATTTGAGCTTGCTGAAGATGGCGACGGTCGCCGTGGGCATCTCAAGCGCGATGCGAGCGAGGAACTGAGTGAAGAGCTCGTTGCTTGCTTTGCCGTATTTCTCCATCGCGACTTTCGCAAACTTCGTCTTGGCGACCCCCGCTTTATTTTCTGCATCGGCACCCTTGGCGGTGTTGTCGGCGTTCGTCGCCTCAGCGTAGGGCGGATTGATGAGTACGAGGAGCTTCTTCCCGCTTGCGATGGCTTTGCGCAGACCCTCGGGAATCTTGTCGGTGAGCGCGTAGTCGATGCGGCCATCGTCGGTGATATCGTCGTTCAGATAGTCGTACTGGAAGCGCTCCGCGCCGACGCAGGTCTTGGTCGCCTTCATCACGTCCACGTCGGCCTGGTCGAGGGTGGACATGTAGACCTTGCGCGGGTTGCTGTGCTTCACCTCGAGGTTGCCCACGCCGCAGCACATGTCCCACACGACATAGTCCTCCTGCCAGTCATCTCCGAGGGTCTCGGCGAGCTTGTCGTACGCCTTGTCCACGACTGCAAGCGGCGTGTAGTACGCGCCTTTGAAGCTGCGCTCGTCGAGCGGGATGAGCGAATCGCGCCGTTCGAGCAGGTAGTCGCGGTACTCCTCTTTGGGCGGGCGATGGTAGATGGCCCAGAAGCGCCGATAGCCTTCTTTGTTTCCGAGTTCGTAGAGCTTGCCGCCGAGCATGAAGACGGGTGCGTTGTCCTTGTGCAGGAGTTGCGCCGGGAGCTCTTGGTGGGTCGATACCGTGCCATCGCTCATGATGTCGGCGAAGAAGAGGAGCGCGTAGTTCTCGGGCGACACGTCGCGAATTTCGCGCCCGATATCGGCGACCCACTTGTCGAAAACTTGCTTGAGGTTCGCGGGCGTTATCTGCGTACGGATAATCTCGCCCTTCTTGATGGCATTCTTGAGCGTCTCAATGAACTCCTTTTCGTGCGTGGCTATCTTAAACGAGACGATGTAGGTGCCTATGCGCGCTGATACGGCGGCCACGGCCTCCGGCGTGTAGCCACTCGCGGACTTGCCCCAGTTGATGCCCTTCTCTTTGAGAAGCGGGAGGGCGTCTTCGGTGCGCATTATGGCAGCTTTCTCTGCGTCGATAGCGGCGAGGAAGGGCGGTATCTGTTCACCTCGGTCGAGCGCGTTCTTCACGTAATGCAGGAGTTGCGTGAACATCTCGTAGCTCGAAACCTTAAAGCCACTCTTGGCCTCGAACCACACCTCATCGGTCTGAATGTCTATGAGATTCTTTCGGACACCCTTTAGGCCGAGTACCTTGATATAAGCGTCTTTGACGTCTTCTTCGCTGGTCGCCTTCTGGAGCTGCTCATAAAGACTCATGACGTAATCTTACCAGAAGCCTGTTCATGGGCGTAGCGCTCGCAGATGGCCTTCATGAGCCCGGGGCCCTCGAATATCATGCCGGAAATGACCTGCACGAGGTCGGCGCCGGCGGCAAACTTTGCCATGGCCGCCTCGGGAGAGAGGATGCCGCCCGTGCCGATAATCGTGAATCGCTTGCCATACGCTTCGCGCGTCTTGCGTATCAGCTCGTTCGAAAGCGCGAAGCATGGCGCGCCAGAGAGGCCGCCGCGGTATTCGCTCGGCGCATCTTCCGGATGCTTTAGGTGACTGTAGTCTTTGTTCAGGTTGCCGATTATGACGCCCTGTATCCCGTTCCTGTCGGCGAGCGCGAGCAGCTCGTCGAACTGCTCCCACGGCAGGTTGATAGGCATCTTCAGATACACCGGCTTCTCACATGGGATTTCGCGCAGGCGCGGCAGAAGCTGCGCGAGGAGCGCTGGCTCGATGAACGTCTCACCTGTATAAGAGTTGGGGCAGGAAATGTTGATGGTGTAATAATCGCCCGTGCCAGATTCGACGAGTTTCTTGAATGAAGCGACATAATCGGCAATGCCCGCTTCGACGTCGGCAGAAGCCTCTGGCTCGTTCGTGCGCGCGATTGAGATGCCGAGCACGAAATCCTTTTCGCGCTTCGTGCGCGAAAGCTTCTTGATGAGCGCGTCCACACCACGATTGCGCAAGCCTTTAAAGACGACGATGCTCTTGTTGCGGGCAAGGCGCGTGAGCCGCGGCCGTGGATTCCCTTCAGACGGATGCGCGGTTATGGAACCGATTTCCTCGCCACCGAACCCGAGTGCAGGAAGGATGCGCGTGAGCCGGCCGTCCGTGTCGAATCCGGCGGAGAGCAGGACGGGCGTCCTGTACCGGATACCGTCCACAGTTTTTGAGATGTCTGTGCCGCGATAGTCGTAGAAAAATGCAAAGAGACTCCTCAGAATCGCAACCCGCCCCGCGAATTCGCCAATGCTAATAAACACCTCATGCACCGAATCAGGATCAAATCTGAACAATATCGGCTTGAGCACGATGCGATAAAGCGTATCCATGTCTCGTTATCTTGTGCGCCGGGTTGGATTCGAACCAACGAAGGCATATAGCCACTTGGTTTACAGCCAAGCCGTTTTAACCACTTACCTACCGACGCGAGAAGTTGTCAAATCGGCGGCGATGCTTCAGGTTTGCTGGTGCTATTTCTCGAAAGAATCGCTCCACATCTGCTCGTTTCGTGATGTATACCTTGTAAGCACCCGCCTCCGATACTTTGTATCCTAACTTCCGAAGCATGTCTTGTAAAGCGAGCAAAAGTGGCGCGGATTTGTTAGTAATAGATATTTGGATACCAAAACGTAAGCTATATACAGATCCGTCAGTGTCGAAAAATCCGCGGGCAAATGCCCTCATATATTTTTTGTCACTCATAATCCAGTCCGAAACCCCGACTTGAGCGGAAACCTTGTTCGAAACCAGTCCTTGTTCTTTAAGCCATTTTGTAATCAGCGTAGAGCCGATATAAACATCCCTGTATCCCGACTTCTTAAGTTATCTTATTTCAAAACCAAGATAAGCACGCCCTGCTTGCCGCGGCGGACGAGGGCGTAGCCGCCGGAAAGGTCGCCTGGATAGAGCTTGAGGCTCGGGTCAGAGACGGGCAGGCCACCGATGGTGACGCCCTTCCCTTCGATAAGCCGGCGCGCGTCGCCCTTGCTCGTCGCGAGGCCGCCTTCGACGAGCACCTCGGCGAGCGATACTCCGGTATCGAAGTCAGACTTCGGTACTTTGACTGAAGGGGCTTCGGCGAGGGCGACAGCGCGCGCCTCGCGCGATAGGAGGTCGAAGGGCGTGCCGCCGAAGAGCGCGGCTGAGGCGTCTGCGGACTGTGCGGCGGCGGACGGACCGTGGACGATTTCGGTCACAACCCTCGCGAGCGTTTCCTGCGCTTCCCGGGCGCCCGGGTCGGCGCGGTGTCGCCCCATCAACGCGTCGATCTCGGCGAGCGGAAGGAAGGTGTACACCTTCAGATATTTCTCGATATCCGCGTCGGGCAGGTTGATCCAGAACTGATAGAACGCGAATGGCGAGGTCTTCTTCGCATCGAGCCAGATCGCGTTGCCCTCGCTCTTGCCGAACTTCTTGCCTGCCGAATCGGTGACGAGTGGCATGCCGAGCGCGAAGACTTGCTTACTGAGCCGCTTGCGGATGAGCTCGACGCCCGAGAGGATGTTCGTCCACTGGTCGGAGCCACCGATCTGCAGGTCGATGCCGTATTTCTCGTGCAAGACTTGGTAGTCGAAGCCCTGGAGGAGCGAGTAGGTGAATTCGGTGTAGGAGATGCTCTCGTCGGGCGTGTCGAGGCGCTTCTTTATGATGTCGCGCTTGATAAGGTCATTGACGGTAAAATATTTGCCGACATCGCGCAAGAACGGGATGAGCTTCACGCTCGTGAGCCAGTCGGCGTTGTCGACCATGGTGAAGCGCGTCGAACCGAGAATCTTTTTCAACTGCGCTTTGAGCGCGCGAGTGTTCGCGGCGACGATTTTCTCTGTTAGCATCGGGCGCTCGCCTTGCTCCTTGGGGTCGCCGATCATGCCAGTCCCGCCACCCACTAGGACGAAGAGCTTGTGCCCCGCCTCGCCGAGACGCTTCATCAGGAGTATCCACGCGAGGTGGCCTACGTGGAGCGAGTCGGCGGTCGGGTCGGTGCCTATGTAGACCGTACGCGGTTGCGCCAAGATCTTCTCCGGGTCGGCCGAGAAGTGCTCTATCAGCCCGCGTGCTTTCAGTTCTTCTGCGAGGATCATACGACTGCTGCTTCAAGTACGACGATACGATGTTCGTGGTCAACGACGCGAAGGCTGTCCTGCTCAACCGCCGCATTTGTCGCCGCTACGTCTTCCTGTAGGCCGATTGCGAGGTTGATTGCTTTGGCGGCAGTGCGCTCGGAGTGCAAGAGACGGTCATCAGACTCGGTGAAGTGCTGATCGACTTTTGCTTCGAGCCTATCTATGCGACCGTTCACCTCGGTAAATCCGTCTGCGACCATGCGCGCAAGCTCGTCCTGGTCGTTTTGTATGTCCTTCAATCGGTACTCGATCTGTGTCAGTCGGCGATCGTTTTGCTCAAGTCGGATATCAAACTGGCCGAACCGACGATCAATCTGTTCGAACCTCATGTCTACCTGTTCGAACCTCATGTCTACCTGTTCGAACCTCATGTCTACCTGCTCGAACCTCATGTCTACCTGCTCGAATTGCTTCCCCACCTTCTCAAACCCGTTCGCAACCAGCTGCGCGAGCTTGTCGAGCGTCATTTCTCCCTCCTTTTTGCCCTGTGCCATATGCCCCTATCCTAGCACACCCATGTGGAGAGACCGTCAATCAATCTGCAATAAACCCGCCCGCCTGGATCTCCCAGAGCTTCTTGTAGAGGTTGCTCTCTTGGGCGAGGAGCTCCTGGTGCGTGCCCGAGAGCGCGACGCGGCCATGTTCCATCACCACGATGTGGTCCATCTTCATAATGGTCGACAAGCGGTGCGCGATGACGATGACCGTCTTGCCTTCCATCAGCTTGGCGAGCGCGTCTTGGATGAGCGCTTCAGACTCGGAGTCGAGGCTCGAGGTCGCTTCGTCGAGCACGAGTATTGGCGCGTCTTTGAGGATCGCGCGAGCGATCGCGACGCGTTGACGCTCGCCGCCAGAGAGCTTCACCCCGCGCTCGCCGACGAGAGTATCGAAGCCATCGGGGTAGCGCTCGATGAATTCGAGGCAGTGTGCCTCGCGCGCCGCTTCCCGCACTTCCTCATCGGTTGCGTCGGGGCAACCATAGCGGATGTTCTCGCGGAGCGAGCGATGAAAAAGCGCCGGCTCTTGCGGAACGAATGCAATCGCCTTGCGTACGCTCTCTTGGGTCACGTCGCGAATATCTTGGCCATCGATGGTAATCGATCCGCCTGAAATATCGTAGAGGCGCAATAAGAGTTTTGTAATGGTCGACTTCCCAGCTCCCGAAGGGCCGACAAGTGCGACTTTTTCGCGCGCGGCGATGGTCAGATTGAAATCAGCGAGAATGTCGGAACCCTCCTTGTAGGCGAAATGGACACGGTCGAATGTGACGGCTCCTTCGCTCACGACAATCGGCTTCGCACCCTGCTTATCCACAATGTCGAGCGGTCGTTCGATAATCTCGAGCATCTCGGTCGCTTCGGCGAGCGAGCTGTAGAGATTGCGCATGTTTCGGCCGATACTCCAGATGCGGTTCAAGAGCCCGAGGACGTACACCTGGATCAACATGAAGTCGCCGACAGTAAGAATACCGACACTCCAGTAATAAATTGCTCCGCCGAAAATGCCGATGGTGATAGCGATGTTAAACAGAGATAGGTAGGCTGTCATTCTCATGTTGGCCGTCCAGGAGCGGAGCGAGGTGCCTGTCCAACGAGAAACAGCAAGATCGAGAGCAGTGCGCTCATGCGAAAGCGAAGCGAAGGTGGTTACTGCTGAATGGTTGAGCACTGCGTCGGAAGTTGCGCCAGTTAGCGCACTGTCGGCCTCGTTTGTCGCGAGTCGGAGTGGTTGGAGTCGCTGCACGAGATACACCTGCAACGTCGTGAAGACAATCGCCCAGACGAGAATGGCTATGCCGAGCCAGAAACTTTGCAGGGCGAGCACCGCGACCGTTCCGATAGTAAAGGCTACTGCCGGGATGAAGTTGTATACGATGTAGTCGAGCATCGCTTCGAAAGCACGCGAGTAGCGAGTCACGCGGCGCGTGAGTGTGCCGGTGAAGTTCGAAACGAAGAATTCATGGGAGTGGCGCATCAGCTTGTCGAACGCCTCGTTGTAAAGGTCGCGCATTGAACGCAGCTCGACGTACGCACTTGAGAAGTCGAGCCCACGAGTGAAAAGCCATCCGACAAGTTGAACGCCCCCGAGAGCGGCGAGTGTGATGATGAGCGCATGTATCACTGAGGAGGTCGGCGTCGAGCCAGAAAGAATGTTTATGAAATCGCGTAGATATAACGGCCCGATCACGCTTGCGGCTTCTCCGCCGACGGCGCAAATAATGGCCACAACCAAGAGCCACGGACGTTTCCAGGCTACTTTAGCGTAGGTTGCAAACACGGCATAGACCGAGGGTTTCAGGTCAGACATAATTGACACTATAGCGCATCTCTAGTCTAGCGCGCAAAGATGAAAAGGCCGACGGCGGGGGCGACGAACCACCAGAAGAAGTATTTCGCCGGGACGAGGTATGCGGCGACCTGCGGCGTGAACTGGTAGACCGACGTCACGGAAAACGCGTGTGCCGCGAGGGCGATGAGGAACCCAGCACCGAGGAACGAGAGAGCGATGAGCCCGAACGGGCCGATATAGAGGAAATCAGAGACGATGACGCGGCGCAGTATCAGGAAGAATGCGAACGAGAGCGCGGCATAGACGCCGACGTGAGCAAGAAATACGGTCTGCGCCGGCGCCGCTGGCAAGAGCGACAGATACGGAAACACTCCGTACACCGCGTAGCCCGCGTAAAGCGAGAGCATCAGGGCGACGAACGGCCCGCGCCCGAAACGCCACGCGAAGAGGAAGAATGCCGCCAGCAGCACCAGCACGACGAGAAAATTATTGGCGAGCGTCCATACGGATAGCGCCGTGTGCGTCGCAAGCGCGCTCACTTGCGTGATGCTGGTCGAGGCGGTCATTGTTCGTAGTATAGCAGCGCGCGCCGCTTCGCGGCGCGCGTATTCCTACCTCCTGTTCAAAACTAGGACATCGGATGTCCTAGTTTTAGAGCCCCTCGCTCTTCAGCTCTTCGACAGACTTCTTCGCCTTGCCGGAGAGCTTGTGCGGTAGGGCGACTTCGAGGCGGATGATGAGGTCGCCGTGCGCGTGGCCCATGGGGATGCCTTTGCTGCGGACGCGCAGGAGTTCTTCAGCCTTCTTCATCGGCGGGATTTTCACCTCAAGCGTCTTCCCTTCCAGGCTCTCGATGGAGACGGTGGTGCCGAGGAGCGCGTCGGTGAGCTTGACCGGCAGATTCATGATGAGATTGTGCCCGTCGCGGCGGAAGGTCGGGTGCGGCTTCACGTGGATTTTGACATAGAGGTCGCCCGCGATGCCGTTCTTGATAGCTTCGCCCTGTTGCGGGAGGCGGATCATCTCGCCGTTGTCGATGCCGGCGGGAATGGCGACCTTGACTTCGACCTGCTTGCGTAAGACACCGTGGCCTTTGCAGGTTTGGCACTTCTCTTTCGGAATCTTGCCGGTGCCTTCGCAAGCGGTACAGACGCGCGTGCTAGCCATCTGGCCGAAGATCGAATTGCGCACCTCCTGCACTTGGCCTTTGCCGTTGCAGGTCTTGCAAGTCTCCATCTCGGTGCCGGGCTTGCCGCCCGAGCCGTGGCAGGTGTCGCAGAGGGCCACCTTACCGATGAGGACGGTACGCTCGGTGCCGAAGGCGGCGTCTTTGAACGGGATTTCGAGGTCGATGGAGATGTCGCGGCCACGCGCCTGGCGCGTTTGGCCGCCGCGACCGAATATGTCGCCGAAGATATCGCCGAAGTCGAACTCGACGTTGCCGCCGCCGAAGCCTTGTTGGAATTGGGAGAAGTCGAACCCGCCAAACGGATTCTGCCCGGCGCCTCCGGCGCCGGGATGTCCTCCGGGGAACGCCTGCCCATAGGTGTCATACTCTCGGCGCTTCTTTTCGTCGCCGAGCACCGCGTATGCTTCGCTCGCCTCTTTGAACTTCGCTTCGTCACCGCCCTTGTCCGGGTGGTGCTTGTGCGCTAGCTTACGGAACGCCTTCTTTATGTCGTCCTGGCTCGCTTTCTTGTCGACGCCCAGCACGCTGTAATAATCTTTTGCCATAGCATTACCACTATACGCTTTTAGTTTTTTGTATGCAAAAACGCACAAACCCCGCGGCGCGAAGCGCCGCGGGGTTTGTGTGTTGCGAGTATCGAAGTCTGACTTCGTTACTCTTTCTCTTTGAACTCGGCGTCGGTTGGGCCGGCTTCCGGTGGCGTCTGGTCATTTCCGCTGGAGGCGGATCCGCCTGACTGCTCGTTAGAGCTGTTGGCGGACATCATCGCCTCGCCAATCTTGGAGAGTGTGGTCGAGAGCGCGTCGGTGGCGGTCTTGATGGTGCCCGCTTCTTCGCTGTTACGCGCGGTTTTGAGCGCCTCGATTGCGTCCTGCACTTCCTTCACCACTTCCGCGCCGGCTTTCTCGCCGTTCTCTCGCACAGCCTTCTCGGCGGCGTATACCGCCTGGTCAGCGACATTGCGCACTTCGGTGAGCTCCTTGCGCTTCGCGTCATCGGCCGCATGTGCTTCAGCGTCTTTCTGCATTTTCTCGATGTCTTCCTTCGAGAGGCCGGTCGAGCCCTCGATGCGAATCGACTGCTCCTTGCCCGTCGTCTTTTCTTTGGCCTTCACAGTGAGGATGCCGGAGGCGTCCACGTCGAAGGTCACCTCCACCTGCGGCATACCGCGCGGTGCCGGCGGGATCCCGTCGAGCATGAACTTGCCGAGCGACTTGTTGTCGGCGCTCATGGCGCGCTCGCCCTGCGTGACGTGTATCTCTACCGAAGGCTGATTGTCTGCCGCAGTCGAGAAGGTCTGCGAGCGGCTGGTCGGTATTGCTGTGTTGCGCTCGATGAGCTTGGTCGCGACTCCGCCCATCGTCTCTATCGCGAGCGAGAGCGGGATCACGTCGACGAGGAGGATGTCCTTCACGTCGCCCTGGAGGATGCCTGCCTGGATAGCAGCGCCGATAGCCACGACCTCGTCCGGATTCACCGACATGTTCGGCTTCTTACCGAAGAACTTCTCGACGGCCGCTTGAATGGCCGGCATACGCGTCTGCCCCCCCACGAGTATGACCTCGTTGATATCGCCGACCTTGAACGGCGACGCTTCTATCGCGCGCTTGGTTATCGCCACAGCACGCTCGACATACTCGCCCGCGAGCTCTTCGAGCTTGGCGCGAGTCATCTTGACGAGCAGGTGACGCGGCCCGGACGCATCCGAGGTGAGGAACGGGATGTTGACTTCCGTCTCCATCGCGCTCGACAACTCGATCTTCGCCTTCTCGGCGGCCTCGTCGAGGCGCTGGCGCGCGAGCGCGTCGCCCATCACGTCTATGCCGCTCTCCTTGCGGAACTCTTCGGCGAGCCACGTGATGATCTTCTGATCGATGTCCTTGCCGCCCAGGTGCGCGTCGCCATCGGTGGACTTCACTTCGATCGTGTCGTCGCCCACGTCGAGGATGGAGATGTCAAACGTCCCGCCGCCGAAGTCGAATACGGCTATCTTCTCCTCTTTCTTCTTATTGAATCCGTACGCAAGCGCAGCCGCCGTCGGCTCGTTGATGATGCGCTTCACGTCGAGGCCGGCGATCTGCCCCGCTGCCTTCGTGGCGCTCCTCTGATCGTCGTTGAAGTATGCCGGCACGGTGATGACCGCCTCGGTGATCTTCTCGCCCGTCTTCGCCTCGGCGTCCGCCTTCATCTTGGAAAGCACCATCGCAGAAAGCTCTTCGGGGCGGTACCACTTGTCTGCCATCTTGATCTCGATGCCGCCGTTCTCGGCCTTACGCATCTCGAACGGTACGGACGCCTTGTCCTTCTGCACCTCGGCCTCGTCGAAGCTATGGCCGATGAAGCGCTTCATCTGGAATATGGTATTGAGCGGGTTCGTGACCGACTGCCGCTTCGCGAGCGTGCCGACGATGCGCTCGCCGTTCTTCCCTACGGCGACGATAGACGGGGTCGTACGCGCGCCTTCCGCGTTCTCAAGCACGCGCGGTTCGCCGCCCTCGACGACCGCCATCGCGCTGTTAGTGGTGCCCAGATCGATTCCAAGGATTTTTGCCATACGTTTTGGATAAAATTAAAGCCAACAATGATTCTACAAAAAACTAGCCGAAGTGCGCAACCCGCACCTTCGCCGGTCGGATAATCGTGTCGCCTACGCGCCAGCCCCTCTCTAATACCGCGGTAACCATGCCGTCTTCTTCCGGGGATTTCGCAGGGTCCTGGCCGAGAGCCTCGTGTCGTGCCGGATCGAACGCTTCGCCCGCCTCGCCGAGCGCTGTGAGCCCGAGCGCGGCGAACGCGGATTCGAGCTGCTTCGCGATAGCGAGGAATCCTTCGGGGATCTCGCCGTGCTCCTTCGCCCGCTCGAGCGCGTCGAAGGCCGGCAGGAGCGTCTCGACCGCCTTCACCTTCCCTTTCAGCAGTGCCGATTTCGACTCCTCGTCGAAGCGCTTGAGCAGGTTTACATAGTCTGCCTTCGCTCTCTGCCATCCGTCGAGGTTCTCCTGCTTCTCCGCGAGCGCCTTCTCGAGTTCCGCTTTCAACTTCGCAACCTTCTTCTCGCAATCGCTGCCCTTCGGCGGCTCGTTGTTCTCCGCTTCGAGGACGATATCCTCCGCGTCTATGTCATCCCCATGCCATTCTTTCGTCATACCCAATCATAATGCCCGAAACTGGATGTTTAATCAAATCACGCCGAGAGACAGAAACCGCCTTGCGGCGGTTTCTCGAGAGGCGTGACTAGCGCTTCGACCACTGCTTGCGCTTGCGGGCTTTGACGAGGCCCGGCTTCTTGCGCTCCTTGGCGCGCGGATCGCGGGTCATGAACCCGGCCGCCTTGAGCGCTGCGCGCGTGCGCGGCTCCGCTTCCGCGATGGCGCGAGCGATGGCGTGGCGTAGCGCGTCCGCCTGCGCAGCGACGCCGCCGCCTTCGACGTGCGCCGTGACGGCGTACGTCTCAGCGCTTTCAGCGACCGCGAGCGCTTCCTCGGCTATCTTCGTGCGGAGATCGGTCTTGAAATATTCCTTCGCGGCGACTCCGTTGACGGAGAGGCTCGGTTCCGCCGCAGGGGCGATGCGGACGGTGGCGACCGCCGTCTTGCGGCGTCCTACTGCGTTCATGAGTGTTTTCGTTGCCATGATATTAAGCGTTGACGATGAGATTCTTCATCCGCGGCGCGCGGAGGCGATTGCGCGGGATCATGCCATCGACGGTCTTCCGTACCACCTCGGCGATACCCTTCTTCTCGATCATGACGTCCATGCGCATTTCGCGCTGGCCGCCCGGGAACCCCGTGTAGTGCTGGTACACCTTGCCGTGCGTGCGGCGCGTAGGGAGGTTGAGCTTGCCGGCGTTCTCGATGACGACCGTGATCGGCATCGCCAGGTTCTTCGCGAACTTTGCCGAGCGCTTGCCGAGAAGCGCATGTGCCGCCTCGCTCGCCACGCGACCGAGCGAGCGATCGGTAGCGTCTATCGTGTAGGTTGCCGGTTCCGGCTTGGTAACGCGTGTGGTCATGAATACTATAATGAATACTAGACAAGGGCGATATACGCAAGTTTCCGAGCGTCGTTCGCGCCGCGGAGCGTGCGCTTCACGATGCGGGTATACCCGCCGGCACGAGCTGCATATCGCGGACCGATGGTCTCGAAAAGCTTCTTCACCGCTTCTTCGTCGCCGAGACGGCTCTTGGCGAGACGGCGGCTCGCGAGAGTCCCGTCCTTGGCATGGGTGATGAGCCGCTCGACGAACGGCCGAAGCTCCTTCGCCTTCGCTTCGGTGGTCGAGATGCGCTCTTCGAGCACGAGCGAGCGCGCAAGCGAGCGCATGAGCGCCCCGCGCTGATTGCTCGGGCGGCTGAACGTTCGTGCTTTCTTTGTGTATGCCATACGTCTGGACGTTACCGTAAAATCTTATTCGCCCTTGAGCGAGAGCCCGACACCTGCGAGCGCTTTGGCGATCTCCTCGAGAGCCTTGTCGCCGATGCCGTCAAGCTCTTTGAGCGCGCTTCCCGTCTTACGGGCGAGTCCGGCGGCGCTCTTGATGCCCGCATCTTCGAGCGCGCCCGCGACGCGCGCGGAGAGACCGAGGTCGGCGACCTTTATCTTCGCTGCATCAACCCCCTTCTCGCCAGGCTCGGCAGAGAATGATGCGACCTCTCCTCCGCGCACGGGCGGTTCGCTCTCCTGGAAACCGATGATCGCTTTGAGCTGGTGGACCATCGTCTCGATGGACTGCTCGAGTGCCGCGCGCGGCGAAATGGTGCCGTTCGTCTCGATGAGGATGCGCACGCGGTTGAAATCGGTGCGATCGCCGACGCGCATGTTCTCCACTTCGTAATTTACGCGGCGGATGGGCGTGAACGTCGCGTCAAGCGCGATGGTGCCGATATCCACCTTGTCCTTGGTGAGCACCTCACGCGGTACGTATCCGAGGCCGCGCTCGATGGTCGCTTCGAGCTCGAAAGACGCCTTGCTGCCTGCGAGATCGCAGATATGCTGGTCCGGATTGGCGATCTCGACCTGGCTCGGGAGCTTGAAATTCTTCGCCGTCACTTCCCCGGCGCTTTTCGCGACGAGCGACACGGTCTGCGGTTCGTCGCCGTGCAGCACGAAATGCACCCGCTTCAGGTTGAGCAGGATCTCCATGACCGACTCGCGGACGCCCTCGAGCGTGGCAAACTCGTGCGGCACGCCTTCGATCTTCACCTGAGTGACCGCCGCGCCCGGAAGCGAGGAAAGGATGATCCTCCGGAGGCTGTTGCCGAGCGTGTGGCCGTACCCCGGGTAGAGCGAGTCGATCTCGTAAACGCCCTGCTTGCCTTCTTCAGATACTATGCGAGGCTTGCTCGGAAGAGTGATGTGGTATTCCATAACGCAATCGTAATTACCAGACGGTTAGTAAATTATCTCGTGTAGAACGAGAGCACCATGGCCAAGTCGCCAGCCACGTCCGCCGAAGCGGTCGTCGGGCGCTCCGCGACTCCGCCTTCCATTGACTTCGGATTCCACGAAAGCCACGACGGAAGCTTTCTGTCCATGAAGCGTTCCGCGAACCCGACGAACGAGCCGTGCCCTGTCGAGCCGTCGCGCACGCTGATCACGTCGCCGACGAAGATAGCCTGGGACGGCACGCGGCTCTTCTTGCCGTTGACCATGATATGCCCATGCGCGACCATCTGGCGCGCCGCGCGGCGCGTGGGCGCCAGGCCGAGGCGCCAGATGACGTTGTCGAGACGCATCTCGAGAAGCTCATGTAGGAGGTCGGACGGCTTCGCGCTGTGCGCAGCGAGCGCCTTCTTGACGTAGTTCCCGAACTGGCGTTCGGTAAGGCCGTATGTCATGCGGACCTTCTGCTTCTCGAGCATCTGCTTGCCGTACTCACTCTGCCTGCCGCGCCCGCGGCGCTTGTTCTTCGCCGAACGCTCGGCTGAGATGGCAAACTTCTGCGTCTGCGCTTTTTCAAAGACGGTCGCGCCGAGGCGCTTCGCTATCTTGTATCGGGGTCCTGTTTTCATACGTGAAATATTTAAATTTTTAAATATTTAAATATTTAATTATACGCGGCGCGGCTTCGGCGGGCGCGGGCCGTTGTGCGGCACCGGCGTCGC
Organism: bacterium; assembly: GCA_021812955.1. Taxonomy (GTDB): domain Bacteria; phylum Patescibacteriota; class Minisyncoccia; order Phycocordibacterales; family Phycocordibacteraceae; genus C7867-001. Next base: position 13,996 of record JAKAMJ010000004.1, read on the forward strand.
GTCCTTGATGGAACGGATCTGGATGCCCTTTCCGGAGAACGCGCGCAGGACTGACTCCCGACCCGCGCCGACGCCGCGGATGACGACCGACGCTTCCTTGAGGCCGATCATGGCCCCTTTCTCGCCGAGGAACTCGCCCACTTTCGCTGCCGCGTACGGCGTCGACTTGCGCGCACCAGAGAATCCGAGCGCGCCAGCAGACGACGACACGACAGCGTTCCCTTTCTCGTCGGTGATGAGCGCCTTCGTGTTGTTGAAGGTCGCCTCGATATGCAGGACGCCCTTCTCCAGGTGACGCTTCGTCGCCTTTCCGAGCGCACGCTCCTTGCGCCCCTGGTCGAGGCCCTTGCCGCGTTTCTTGATGATTCGTTTCTTTCCCATAAGTAAAGATTAAAAAGTTTAAATATCCGAAGTCAAGGACTATGTCTTCTCGAGAGTACGGCGACCGGACGTCATCGTCTTGCGCACGTTGCCGCGGCGCGTGCGTGAGTTCGTCTTCGTACGCTGGCCGCGCACTGGGAGCCCGCGCGAATGCCGTTCGCCCCGTGCAGACCGGATGTCCTTCAATCGCTTGATGTTCTGGCCGATCTCGCGGCGGAGCTCGCCCTCGATGAGGTACGCCTCGGCGAGCGTGCGGATATTCTGCTCTTCTTCAGCGGTAAGCTCGCTGCCCTTTTTCGTTTCCGGTACGCCGGCTGCTTTCAAGATGTCCTTAGCGCGCGTCGGGCCGATGCCGAAGATTATCGGCAACGCATACGCGAGCTGCTTGTTGTCTGGGATGGTGACGCCGGAGATACGCATGTTTCAAATCTTTAAATATTTAAATATCACTATCCCTGGCGCGCCTTGCGACGAGGGTTCTTCTTATTGATACGATACAGCCGCCCGCCCCGCCGGACGAGCTGGTCTCCTGTCTGCTGCACCTTTATCGAAGCACGGACTTTCATCGTGATAGCTCTAAAAATTAATCAAACGTTACGTTAATCGGCGCACGATCCTGGCGCGGCCGCCGTACGGATCCATCACCATCTCCACCTGATCGCCGACCAGGACGCGGATGTGATGCAGACGCATCTTCCCTGCAAGGTAGGCGAGTATAAGCTCCCCTCCCTCGCCCTCCTTGTCAGAAGGGATACGAACGCGGAAAAGTGAGTTCGGCAACACCTCTTCGACGGACCCTCCCGTCGTTGCTTTGGTTTCGTCGCTGTCGCTCATTTAAGCCATCATATACAGGTACTCCACTAATCTAGCAGGTGCTGCAAAAATCGTCAAATGTTCATTACGGGGCGCTCGTCGTGACCGTTATGGAAGACGGGTCCTGAGGGAACGCTTGGCGCCAGAACGGGCGCAATATGAGCACTGCGCGCTTTATCTCGGGATAGTTCGTGAGCGCCACTTCCGCTTCCGTACGAGTCTTCCCCGCGACAGCCGCGGCGACGCGCGTCGGGTCTACTGTGTAGACGAACGAGGCCGTCCCTGCCAGGTCAAACGCGAACGATGCCGCTTGCGTATCAGGAAGCCCCGTCGAGCTGAGCTTGAGGCTGCTTGCCGGGAGGAGCGAGAGCGGCTCTCCCTGGTAATTCAGCCCGGAGACGGACGTCGCGACGGCTTTCGCGAGCTCCGCGGTCGGGAACACGACCGCCGTGATAGTCCCCTGCTCTTTTATATCTACCATCCCGGTCGCAGACGATGGCGCGGCGGCGAGGTCCTGGAACGTGGTCGTCGCGGCCCCGGGGAGCAGCGTGTATCCGGCCGGTACGAGACTCTTCAGGCTCGCCGCCAGCTCGGGCGAAAGCGCGGCGGCTAGCGCGCTCCTGGTCGACGCCTCGACGGACATGTCGACGACCGGCACGTTCCCCGACGCGCCGCCCGTCATCGCGCCGGTCGAACGCGCGTACACCATGCTAGCTTGCGGCGTCCCGGCGAAGCCAGGGATAGTGAACGATGTCGGCCCGACGTTGTACGAATCGCCCGGCTTATCGGCGTATGCCGTCACCGAGACGTTGCCCGGCTTCAGATCGG
>JAKAMJ010000060.1 GCA_021812955.1 bacterium
GTCGCTCTCATCAGTCGTCACGCCTGCATTGCGCGGAGCATATTTCGGCGTCATCCCGCGCGACTCGGCATTCTTCCTGCCTGAGAACGACATCCGTGCCCGCATATTGGCTGCTCGTCCCGACATTGCCGCGGTGGCGGTGTTTCGCGACGGCCTGACCGGTCTTTCGATACGGGTCGATCGGCGCGTTCCTATCGCGCGGTGGTGCGGCGCGCCTCCTGCGGCGTGGACGGGCCCGGGCGCGGCGAGCTCGACGGCAGCTACGACAGCCGCGGAGGACTGTTATCTGTTCGACGCGCAAGGATTCGTCTATGCGCACGCGACGACGAGCGAAGAAGCGGCGGTGAACCCGTTCGCTGTGTACGAAACTGCCGCGACGAGCAGCCAGGCGATAGGCACGACGCTTCCGCACTCCGACCGGTTCCCGCTCGCTTTCGATTTCGCTCGGCAGCTTTACGTATTCGGTTCGCCGGTCAGCGCGGTGGTGTTCCGGGGGGACGAGGCGGATGATTATCTGGCGAGCGGGACGCGCATCACCTACGTGCTTGGCCGCGAGCAGGATGCGCTCGCTGCGCTCACCTCCGCCCGCGCGAATCTCAACTTGGCCGACGGCTCGATCGGATACGCGGATCTTCGCTTCCCGGGCAAGATGTATGTGAAAAAGAAATAGCCGGCTAGGTCTAGAGACCGGCCGGCTACGGAGCACCAGGCGCTACGATCCAGGAGGTGGGGATCGCATTGGGGGCGCGCGTGCCTGGTTTGAGATTATGATAGTTGGATATTTTTGTCAAGCTCTGGTACCATGCGGCAATATGAAATCGTTTTGGCAAGGCTTACCTAAGCCGTTTTTCGTAATGGCGCCGATGGCGGACGTCACCGATGTGGCGTTCCGAGCTCTCGTAGCCAAGTGCGGCGCGCCGGACGTATTCTGGACGGAATTCGTCTCGGCAGACGGCCTGTACCACACGCGCGAGGTGCTGAAGATGCCGGATGACGAGAACCCGCTCATGCGTGACTTGGCGATCGGCGACGGGCAGCGGCCTATCGTCGCGCAGATATTCTCGAGCAAGCCGGAGATGGTCGCGTATGCCACGAAGCTCGTCTCCGAGCTCGGCTTCGACGGCGTCGACCTGAACATGGGTTGCCCGGATCGGTCCATAGAGCGGCAGGGCGCTGGCGCGGCTATGATAAAGACCCCGGATGTGGCACGCGCGGTAATCCACGCGGCGAAAGGGGCGAGCAATCTGCCAGTCTCGGTCAAGACGCGCGTCGGGTATAACAAAGAGACGCTCGAGGAGTGGCTCCCGGTTATCCTCGAAGAAGCACCAGCCGCGCTCACGGTGCACCTGCGCACGCGCAAGCAATTGTCGCTCGTGCCGGCGAATTGGGAATGGATGAAGAAGGTCGTGGAAATTCGCAATCGCGTAAATCCGGACGTGCTCATCATCGGCAATGGCGATGTTACGAGTGTCGAGCAGGGAACGCGGCTCGTCGCAGAATCTGGGTGCGATGGCGCGATGATCGGCCGCGGCATGTTCGGCAACCCGTGGGTCTTCGAAGGCATTTCAGAACTTCGTAAATCTCATGCGGACATGGAATTTCAGGGACTTCGTAAATCCGGAGTCCCCGAAGGATTTAAGAAGTCCGAACATGGGCTTTCCGAGAAACTCTCCGCCCTCATCGAGCTCGCATACGATTTCGAAAAGATCACTCCACCAAAGAATTTTTCAATACTGAAAAAGCACATCAAAGCATTCGTCACCGGCTTCTCCGGCGCCGCCGACCTCCGGGCCAAGCTCATGGAAGCCAACTCCGCCGCCGAACTCGAATCAATCCTCGCGCAAAATACATAGGACGGTCCTATGCACATGGAGGTCGAACCTTGTTTTGCGGTATACTTACCCGCATGGCGCATCAATCTTTGTATAGGACGCATCGGCCGGCGACGTTTGCGGACGTCGTGGGGCAGGATCAGGTTACTCGTCCGCTCGAGGAAGCGGTGAAGTCGAAGAAGATCGGACACGCGTACCTCTTCGCTGGCAGTCGCGGATTGGGAAAGACGAGTATCGCGCGCATATTTGCCGGGGCAATCGACTGTACCGAGAATGACTTGTACGAGATAGACGCCGCGAGCAACAACAGCGTCGAGGATATCCGCGCGCTTACCGACGGCGTGTACACGCTACCGTTCGCGTCGCCGTATAAGGTGTACATACTCGACGAGGTGCATATGCTCTCGAAGGGTGCGTGGAATGCGTTTTTGAAGACGCTCGAAGAGCCTCCGGCGCACGCTGTGTTTATCCTCGCGACGACCGAGCTCGAGAAGGTGCCCGAGACGGTGCAGTCGCGCTGTCAGGTGTTCGAATTCAAGAAGCCGACGCGCGCAGTGCTCGCGGAAATGGTTTCGGCTGTCGGGAAGAAAGAGGGGTATACGCTCGAGGCAGACGCGGCGGAGCTGGTGGCGATGCTTGGCGATGGGTCGTATCGCGATGCGTTGTCGGTGTTGCAGAAGGTGCTCGCTGGAGTAGATGGGAAGAAGGTTGCTCGCGAAGCTGTCGAAGCGGCGACTGGAGCCCCGAAACTGGAGCAAGTGCATGCACTCATAAGCGCGCTCGCCGCAGGCGAGCGCGGGCCGGCCCTTGCGGCAGTAGAGAGCGTCGCGAAGTCTGGTGCAGATATGAAGCTCTTTCTCGAGCTGGTGCTCGAGTCATTGCGCTCTGTGCTCCTCCTGCGATACGCGCCAGAACTCCGCGCCTCGCTCCAGAGCGAGCTCGGCGCGGACGAATCCGCCGTCCTCGAGAAGTTCGCCGCCGAAAAGGGCATCACGCACGCGACCCTGCTCGCATTCCTCACTGCCGCTGACCGTATCCGCTACGCACCCATCCCAGCGCTCCCGATCGAGCTCGCTGTCTTGGAATTGTTCCCGGAATAGACACGCATGGCAGTAAAGCATATCTACCTAGTGCGTCACGGCGAGACGGCCGATAACCGGCACTGGGTGCACCAGACGATAGACGTGGCGCTCAACGAGCGCGGAGTTGCGGAAGCCGATGCCGCCGGCCGCGCGCTCGCGCAGCTTCGCCCCGACACGCTTCTCACGAGCGACGCAAGGCGTGCGCAAGAGACTGCCGGCCGCATCGCGCGCATTGCGCATCTCGAGCCGCACGCTGATCACGTCTTCCGTGAGTTGCATCGCGGCGTGCTCGTGGAGGGCGAGCATCACTTGAGCTGGGCGTCCGTTAAAGGCTCGGCGCTCCTGTTCTTGCGCGCCGGCGACCGCGCTTGGCATTTCGGTGACGGCGAGAACGCTCTAGAGTTCCGCGACCGCATCGGGAACGTGCTCGAGACGCTTGCCGGAGCTCCCGGAGAGCAGGTCGTCGTCGTCACGCACCGCGGCGTCATAAACGGTCTCCGTTTCGTCATCCGGCACGGATTCTCGAGTTCCGTCCGCTGCCTGCTCCTGGCTGCCGTGTTCGGCTGCATCC
>JAKAMJ010000005.1 GCA_021812955.1 bacterium
GATCTCCCGCACTTGTGGGTGTCACGGCGGGCGTCGCTACCGGTAGCACTACAGCCGGAGAAACCGTCGCGGGCATTGCGGGAGTATTCGGTCTCGCGACGGGCGAAAGTATTGAATTCTTCGGGCTTGTTCTCGCTTCGGCCATCGGCCTCTTGGGCTGGATGGTGGTCGGGTTCCTCTTGGTCGTGTTCAACCCGCGCATGTTCGCAAACAACGCGCCCGGCCGCATGGCGGCGCTCCGGTTCCTTCTTGCGCTTCTTGCGAGCGAAACGCCGCTTGTGGGCACCGTGCCCGCGCTCTCGGCGGCCGTATGGAGCGGATATCGCGCTCAGATGAAGCGAGAGAAAGAAGCGTATAAAAAGTGGGAAGAAGAGAATGCCGCGGCGCTTCGCGCCGCACGGCAAGAACAGCAGCTCGCGGCCATCCAAATGCAGCAAGCCGCGGCAGCCGGAGAAGCTGCACGGTTTGCACAAGCGGAGGTAGAGGAAGCAGTCGCCGAAAGCGAAATCCCCGACGGTCTCCGCGAAGCCGCGTAGGCATTCGCACAAAGGCGGTATACTAAACACATGAAGCCCGCTTATGCTGCGGCACTCCTCATTCTGCCGGCACTTCTTCTGCCGGGAGTTGTGCTCGCCGCAACACCGGACGTATCTCTTTCGGTTGAGCCGCTTTCTTCGGCACCGCCTCTCTACCAAGGCGAGCCGCTCTTGGTAGAGGGTGGGGTGGCGCGCATCGTCGCAGTCGTAAGCGGTACGAACGCGAAGCCGGGAGCGCTCGATTACGAGTGGTCGGTTGACTCAGTAGCGATAGCAAACGGTTCTGGCGTGGGAAAAAGCAGTCTTGTGGTGGACGCGCCTCTGCCGTACCGCGCGAGTACGGTCACGGTAACGGTTTCCGACGGGAGCGGCACCCTCCTTGGCACCGCATCGGTTGACCTCTCGACGAGCGACCCTTCCGTGCGCGTGTATGTGCACGACCCGCTCCTCGGCATTCTATTCGACCACGCCCTTAGCGGCTCGTACGCCATCACCGGCTCCGAGGTCTCGCTCTATGGCGGCGCTTATTCATTCCCGGTTGATTCCGCGCTGCCTTCGTTCGAATGGTTCTTGAACGGCGCGAGTGCAGGTCAGGGCGCTGCCATAACGCTCCGCCCCACCGGGTCGGGGCAGGGCGCGGCGAACCTTTCGTTCGTTGCGAGCGAAGGCGAACTGAAGACTACCGCGAGCCTCTCGCTTTCGTTCGGTTCGCAGAGCTCGAACATACTCGGCCTATGAAACGCACGCTTTTCACCCTCATAACCCTCGCGCTTCTCGCACCAAGCGCTGCATTTGCTGCGCCCACCACTGCAAACCCGACAACCGCACAGGCCACGCCACAAACCGCTACAGATTGCTTGACGACCGGCTGTCCAGACGGGTACATCTGCAAGGGGAGCCCGGCCACCTGCCAGGTGAACCCTGCGTCCTGCACGCCTGCCTGCGGTGGTACAACCCCCATCTGCAATCAGAACGCTGATGGTACCTTCTCGTGTATCTCGCAGGCGCAGTACGGAAACCAAACGCCCGGCGGCGCAACCGCGCAGACGCTCGATAATTCCGCGACCGTGCCGTTCGTTCCGCTCGCACCAATCCCCGGCCTCACCGCAAATCAGAGCGGCACGCCCTTTTCCACCCTGCCGGCTCTGCCGAGCTTCCTTAATAATCTCTACAAATACGCGATAGGCCTCGCCGCTGCTATCGCGGTCGTCTACATCATCTGGGGCGGTATAGAGATGTCGGTGCAGGAGTCTGTTTCGCAGAAACTGGAAGGTAAGAACCGCATCTACAATGCGCTCTTTGGGCTTGGGCTCATGCTCCTGCCCGCGCTCGTGTTCGGCATCATCAACCCCTCCATCCTGAATCTCTCGCTCAACATCCCGAACCTGCCGACCCAATGGGGGACCTGGAGCCCTACACTTGTGTCGAAAACAACCATTAATACAGTTGGTGGAGGTGCGGCAACGATTGCTTCCGATCAATATATTTGCCCGAATGGAAACTGTCAGGCTGCGATAGCGACCTGCAATAACAGCGCTTCGCTTCTCTACCATCCGACTCCAATCATATATTGCGTGCCAACAAGCAACCCAATCGTTACCACCTCATCTGTTCCATTAACACCCACTCCGACTGATCCGACTAAAGTCTCGTGCCCGAATAATCAAGAGGCAATGGTCGCTTGTACCTCGAGCACGCCAAACCTAGGAAACTGATATATGCGCCGACCAATCATCATCGCCGTTAGCGCACTCGCCCTCCTTGTGGTGGGTATCGGCGCATACTGGTACTTCTTTAGCGGGTCGTCGGTTGCGGTCACTCCATCCGTAGGCACGAGCACGAGCCTGCCCTCCGCAGGGCAAGGGAGCGCGCAAACGCCTGCCGCGCAGAACCCGGCAGTTGCCTTGCCGAGTGCCGCGGCCGAGAAGGTGAATAGCCGTTTGGTAGAGATTGCCGCAGGGCCGATAGTGCCTGGGCTCGTGGCGGTAGACGCTTCAAGCACGAATTCGACCGGCTCCTCGACGCCCGACATCGCCATTTCCTTCATCGAGCGGCAGAGCGGCAACCTGTACCGCTACCTCGTGCGCGCGGGCACGCTCACGAGGACGAGCAATAAGACGATTCCGGGTATCGAGGACGCCTACTGGCTCCCCGACGGCTCGCGCGTGTACGCGCAGTACCTTTCGGGAAGCGATTTCTCGACCGTAAACACCTACTCGCTCGCCGCAGACGGTTCGAATGGGTTCTTCTTGCCGCAAAACCTTGCGGGGCTCGATACCGCACTCACGAGCCTCTTTACACTCGCATCGGACGCGAACGGTTCGAGTGCGAACGTATCGCGCACCGACGGTACAAAACCGGCACAGGTGTTCTCGACACCGCTTTCCGCGATTCGTGCATCGTTCGCTGGCGCGAAGCAATATCTCGTGTTCACGAAACCGTCCGCTTCGCTTGCGGGGAACGCATACCTCGTGAATAGTAGCGGGGCATTCAGTCACATCGCCGGCCCTTTGTACGGGCTCGTTGCGCTCGCGAGCCCGGATGGTAAGTGGGCACTCGTGAGCTATGCGACGAGCGGCACGATGCATCTCGAACTCGTGAATACGAGCGATGACTCCGCGACTCAGCTGCCGGTGGCGACCATCGCCGATACATGCGTGTGGGCACCGGACAGCTCCGCTGCTTATTGCGGTATCCCGGTTTCGCCGGACGCGAGCTACGCGTACCCGGACGATTGGTACCAGGGCGCCGTGCATTTCAATGACCGTATCTGGAAGATAGACGTCACGGGACGCTTCGCCTCCTTGGTGCTCGATTTCGGCACGCAGACGAATGGTGGTGCGCTTGATGCGACCGCGCTCGCGGTAGACAAGAATCAGCAGGTACTCACCTTCGTGAACAAGAATGATGGCTCGCTCTGGGCTTACTCGCTCTGAGATTCCGAGATTGCCGGAACTGCGATACCGATTTTTTTGCGAACATATAGTTCCTGGAGTGAGCCGACGAGGTTCGTAGTAATGAAATACAGCGCAACCGCCGCACCAGCCGAATAGGAGATGACCCCGATGAGGATAGGGAAGACGAATTTCATCTGCGTGCCCATGAGCCGCTGGAAATCCTGCATGCCGCCTTCGCCCTCCGCGGGTTTTGCGGTGCCGGAGAGCGCAAGGTGCGCTTGGAGGTACTGCGTTCCCCCCGCGAGAACCGCGAGGAGTATGGATGCCGCAGAAACCGACACGATACCGAGGAACATGAGGGACACATGTGCGGGAACCGGGGTGAATGCGTAGAGCCGTGCAGAGTCGAGCGTGGTGAGGTGCTCGTAGCGGAACACCCAATACAAGGCGAGCAGCACCGGAATCTGGATAAATGCGGTCAGAATGCCCGAAAACGGGTTTATCTTACGCTCTCGATAGAGCGCGAGGGTTTCCATCGCCTCTTTTTCCTTATCGCCCTGGTGCTTCTCCTTTATTGCCTTCAAATGCGGCTCGGCCTCCTTCATGGCGCGCTGGGTGCGTGCCGCGGAAAGAGTAAACGGAAGGAGGATGAGGCGGATGAGGATGGTGAGAAGGATTACCGCCACACCCACATCGCCGCCGGGAACGAAGGCGACGATCGCCACAAGGGCGTTATAGATGGGATTATAGAAAAACACATGGAAAAAGGTCGACAACACGGAAGTATTTTACGCGGCAGAACGGATTTTAGAAAGCAGTTGCTCGAGCTCGGCCGCGAGCTCATTCATGGGAAGCACCGCGACAGCCGTTTTCGGGAAGAGTACGAGTGAGCCCTTCGGGGTCTTCGAGTGGAGTGCTGCGTATACCCGGCGGCGTATTTTATGGCGTAAAACCGAGCTATTTGCGACTTTATTGGGTACGACCACTGCGAACGCTGGCCGGGCGCCAGCTGTGAGAATCGCCGAAAAATGCTCGGAAAAGAACCGTTTACCGCGGATTGCGCCCAATTCCGCGCTGCGGAGCCTGCGAGCGCGGGGCAACATGCTAGGCCGCGAGCTTCTTGCGACCCATGCGGCGGCGTCCTTTGAGGATTTTCTTACCAGAGCTCGTCTTTGAGCGCTTACGGAAGCCGTGCGTCTTGGCGCGCTTGCGCTTCTTCGGTTGGTAGGTTCGTTTGGTGGCCATGGAAGAGGAGTTATGCACAGCATACTAACAGATTCTCCCCGACTCCGCTAGATGTGCACCTGCAGTAAGACGCGTATAATCCACCCAATCATATGGACATGCAGGATCCGAAGGAATTATGGGAACAGATGCTTACCCAAGTAGAGCTTTCGGTATCCCCTGCGAACTTCAACACCTGGTTCAAAGAAAGTTCTATTGTAAAAGTCGATGATGGCATCATCACGATTGGGGTGCCGAGCCAGTTCTTCAAAGACTGGTTCCTTAAGAAGTTCCATCAGCTCCTCTTGAAGATCGTACGTGATATTTCCTACGAATTCCGGAATATCGAGTATCAGATCGTTAAGGATGAGCGGAGGAAGCCTGCGCGCGAATCCGCGCGCGATAAGGTGCTCGTGGAGTTACCGCTTGAGGACTTCTATGTGAATAAGAGCGACAATCTTAATCCGCGGTACACGTTCGACACGTTCGTCGTCGGCTCATTCAATCAGCTCGCCTTCGCTGCCGCACAGGCAGCATTGAAGCGGCCGGGGATAACCTACAACCCGCTCTTCATTTACGGCGATACGGGCCGTGGTAAGACGCACCTCATACAGGCGATTGGTAATCAATTCAAGAAATCCTATCCGAACCGCAAGGTTTTCTATGTGACGAGCGAGAAATTCGGTGTGGATTACACCGATGCGGTGCAAGCAGGCGCCGCAGCGCACTTCAAGAATTTCAAAGAGAAGTACCGCCAGTACGATCTGCTCATTATGGATGACGTCCAGTTCTTCTCGAAGAAGGACAAGATGCAGGAAGAGCTATTCCACCTCTTTAATGCGCTCTACGACACGAACAAACAGATAATCTTCTCGTCCGACCGCGCCCCATCGGCTATTCCGGATATCGCGGGACGGCTTGCGGGACGACTCGGGAGCGGTATGGCAGTCGATATTTCCGAACCGGACATGGAATCACGCTCAGAAATCATAAAGCGTAAGGCGGCTCTCTCAGGAGTACTCCTTTCGCCCGAAGTGGTCGAGTTCATCGCGACGAATACGAACAATTCTATCCGTGAACTCGAAGGGTTGGTTAATAACATCGTCTGTAGTGCGCAGGTGAAGGGGAGTGCTCCCGATATCGCCGAGGTACGGCAGTCGCTCCGCTCGTTCGTGCGGCCGCAAAAGACCGTCTCCGTGAAGCATGTGGTCGAAAAAGTGTCTGAATTCTATGGAATCGAGCAGGAAAGCATCTATGAGAAGACTCGTCGACGTGAAGTGGTGCGGCCGCGGCAGGTGATCATGTATCTCTTGCGAGAAGATTTCAACATCTCGTACCCGACGATCGGCACTAAGCTCGGCGGCCGCGACCACACCACCGTTATCCACTCCTGTGAGAAGATAAAGCGTGAAGTAGTTGAGGATAGCGAGCTCGCAAAGGAGATTCAGGATATCCGCACGATGATTTCCTAACGTACTATGGCTTCTTTTCCACAAGAAAACAGTGTTGGAGAGCTCGAAAAACGGCTTATATACGGCCGTTTTTGCGTTATCCCCGTATCCACCGCTATAATAAGGGAACTATGAATATTTCTTTTGAAAAAAAGGAATTCTCTGAAAAGGTGTCGATAGCGTCTCGTTTTGCTCTACAACGACATGCGACGTTGCCCGCGCTCGCTTCGCTTCTCATCATCGCGAGCGATGATGGCGTTAAGCTCCGTTCGACGAATCTTGAGACCGCAGCCGACCTTAAGGTGCGCGGCACTTGCCGCGAGAAGGGCGTCGCAGCAGTCCCTGCCGCGATCCTGAGTCAGATATCCTCATCGCTTTCTGGAGAAGGAGAAGTAACGCTCGAACAGGTAGGGGAAACACTCACCGTAAAGACCGGCACGAGCAAAAGTGTCATAAAGACGGTCCCGTACGATGATTTTCCTTCTATCCCATTTCCGGAAAGCGGAACGAATCGTATCGTGTTGCCAGGTGCGACCCTGAAGATGCTTTTTAGTGCCCTCGCGCCCTGTGCGAGCGCCTCGAGTGTTCGCCCGGAGCTCGCAAGCATTTATCTTTCTATCGAAGGCGGCGTGCTTACGGCCGTGGCGACTGATTCGTTCCGCCTCGCGGAAAAGAAGATTCCCCTCACCGGCCGCGGCGCACAAGGGAAACTCCTCATCCCGGCGAAGAATGCCGCCGATATCGCGCATGTGCTCCCGAATGAAGATGTCATCGTATCGTTCGATGAACATCAATGCGCGTTCATCGGCGATTTCGGTACGTTCATCACCCGTCTCACGAATTCCGTCTACCCCGATTACCGCCAGATAATCCCGAAAGAATCCATCGTCGAAGCAATTGTGCTTCGACGAGACTTCGAATCGGCGCTCCGCCGCACCGCGGTATTCTCCGACTCGTTCCAGAAGATTACCCTCCATTTCGACCCGAAGAAGAATTTGCTCTCATTCGAAGCGCGCAATGCCGATATCGGCGAATCGAATGAAAGCGTTCCTGCGAAGGTGTCCGGAGACTCTATAGACCTTTCTTTCAATCATCGGTATCTCGCGACCGTGCTCGGACTTTCGAATACTGAGAGCATCTCATTCGTCGCGACTGGCGTCGGCCGTCCGCTCCTCATACGCGGCGTAGGCGACCCGTCGCTCCTCTACCTCGTTTCCCCGATGAATCAGTAAGCTGTAGAAGATGCGGCTGAAAGCGGCACGGGAAGCTGTACGCCGCCCGAGAACAGTTCCGGATGCTGTGCGTACCAATAAGCGATACCGTATTCCCAGTAATTGAATTGCGGGTCCTGTGAGGGATTCTGCGGTTGTGGGCCTTGCGGATCGTTCTTGTTCGTCCAGTAGAGAAGGCTGTGCGGGGCAATCACGCCCGAAGCGTCAGGAACCTGCCATTTACCTTGCAGCATAGGCGGTACAGAAGTGGAAATAGGGTCCGCTTGGCCGAAATAAGTCTTCGGATATTTCGTGAGCGCGTACGCCATGATATCGTGCCACGACGGCGCAAGGATCATACCGGCGATACTCTTCACCATCGGCGTATTGTCGTTGTTCCCAGCCCAGGTGCCGATCGTGATGGATGGTGTGTAGCCGATGACCCACGCGTCGCGCGTATCATCGGTGGTACCGGTCTTTACTGCCACATCATAGCCGGGGAAGTGGAGCGGGGAATCGAGCGTGTATTCCGGTACGCGGGCAGGATTGTCGGAAAGCATCGCATTCATATCGTTCGCGATATTCTGCGGCAACACCTGAGTCGGGTTCGGCGTGTATTTTTCAAGCACGTTCCCTTGCGCGTCATCGACTTCCAAGATGCCGGTCGGCGTATTCTTCACACCGCCATCCGCGAACGCGGCATACGCGCCCGTAAGGTCCAAAAGACGTACTTCGCCACCACCGAGCACCAACGTGAGCCCGTACTGGTTCGCATCACCAAGCGATGAAAGTCCCATGTTCTCTGCAAGGTTGATAGCGTTCTGTATACCGACCAGATAGAGTACTTTGATAGCAGGAACGTTTATGGACTGCGCGAGCGCCGTCTCGAAGGTCATCGGGCCACGGAACTTATCATCGTAGTTCTGTGGGGCGTAGCAGGGCGGTGTCGTGCTCGTGATGTCGGACGGCGCGCATGCCGTCGAGAACTGTGTCGGCGTGTCGAAGACGACCGTGTCGCGCGTATAGCCTTTCTCCAAGGCGAGCGAATAGATGAACGGCTTCATGGTCGAGCCAGGCTGGCGCAAGGCGAGCGCCGCATTGTATTGGCCATCCGTGGTAGTCGAGAAGAAATCGCTCGAACCGACCATCGCAAGGATCTCGCCGGTTGAGGGTTGTATCGCGACCATCGCTTCATTGCTTGCGTTGTCGTTCTTGAGCAAGGTCGGTGCGGCGTCCTTGATGATGCTTTCCGCATGCGTCTGCAGGTCAGCATCGAGGGTCGTCGTCACCTTCAGACCGGAAACGAGCGCGTTCTGTCCGTACTGCTCTTCGAGCTGGTTGAGGATGTAGAAGACGAAGTGCGGCGCGATGATGGTCGTGGTGCGACCGTTCGGCGCGAAGGCGACCTGCTCGGTCTTCACACTCGCGTAGTCGGCATCAGAAATGAAACCGAGCGTGTGCATGCGGTCGAGCACAAGCTGTTCACGTGCATCGAGTGCTGCACGATTCGCGCCGTACGGCGAGTAGTACGAGGGCGCCTGCACCATGGCCGCGAGGTAGGCCGACTGTGCGAGGTCGAGGTCTTTCGCAGGTATGCCGAAGTAAGTTTCCGATGCCGCCTCGATACCGTAGAGCGTGCCGCCATACGGGATGTCGTTCAGGTACGTCTCGAGAATCTGGTCTTTCGAATAAACCTGCTCCATCTTTATGGCGAGCACCCACTCGCGCACCTTGCGCGAGATACTGCGCGTATTCGTGAGAATCTCGTTCTTAACCACTTGCTGCGTGATGGTCGAACCGCCCTGGGTGTTACCGCCCGGGATGAGGTCGGCGAGCGCTGCGCGGATGATAGAGGCGATGCGGATACCGCCATGCTCATAGAAGCTCGAGTCTTCTATCGCGATAGTCGCTTCGACCGCATTAGGGGAGATGTCGGAGAGCGGGACGATATCTCGCTTCGCGTCACGATTGTAGTCATAGAGGAGCACCTGGCCGGTACGGTCGTAAATCTTGGTCGACTGCGCGACTTGGCGGTTGGCGAACGAGGTAATGTCCGGCGTCGGCGTACCAGCGATGATGAGAAGAAGCGCGCCGGCTCCGAGGAATCCGATGCCGCTGACCGTGAGGATACCGAGAAGAAGATAATGACGCGCCCTGGGCTTCAAGTGCATGGGGGAATGGTAGCACGGGTAGCAGGAAGCGCGGCGGCCTTAGGCCGCCGCGCTTCCTGTCCCTTTTACATCATATCGTACGGATCTTCGTCGTCATTCGGCTCCTCGTCATCGAGCTCGGATTCATCATCGTACGGATCCTCATCGTCCTCTTCTTTAGGGTCTTTAAGATCGTTCTCGGTGGGTTCTGTCTCGCTCTTCTCAAATTCGTCTTGTTCGTCAGAGAACATACAGTATGAATGGATAGCCGATACCGGGGCGGTTAAAGAGCCGCGGTGCACTCTACTTAATCAAAAAATATAGTCTGTGCAAGTCCGCGCTAGGAACAGTTGGGGATTTTCCCATTCGCGAGGCCGCACACGGCCACCGCAATCGCATCGAGCTCATCATCCCGGTGTTTCCCGGGCGCCAGCGCGACCAGTTTCGGAACCATGCGCGCGATCGCGGCCTTATCGGCGCGTCCGTCGCCCGTGACCGCTATCTTTACCGCTGCCGGAGAATATTCGGCGACCCGCGCTCCATGTGCGCCGATCGCGGCGAGTATAGCGCCACGCGCCTCGGCGACCCGAAGCGCCGTCTTCTTGTTCGTGCTGAAGAAGAGCGTTTCGAGCGCGACGATGTCTGGTATGAATCTTTCGATGGCGTGCGTGATTTCCGCATGCACGCGCGCCAGGCGCGCGTGTGCGTCGCCCTTTTCCGGTTCCACGCATGTGCTCCACACGAGGCGCGGTTTCGATGGGTCGCCTTCTACCACGGCGATACCGAGCCTATCGAAGCCCGGGTCAATCCCCAGTACTTTCATATCCGGAAGCGTTCGTATAGACCGCTTGCACATCGTCGTGCTCATCGAGCGCGTCGAGGAGTTTCCCGAGCCGCTCGCCATCTTCGTCAGAAAGTTCCACCAACGGCTCATTCGGTGCGTAGCCACCTTCTGGATTTTTCGTAAACGCCCAAGCGGCAGCACCGGGTGCCGCAAGCTCGATATCGTTCTTGGTAAAGATAAGCTTTACCTGCTGCGTCGTACGATTGCGGCTGTCGGTAAGCGCGTCTACCACGATAGCGGTGCCGCCGGGGCCATATGCTTCGTACACCACGCGCTCCATGTCGCCCGCGTCTTTGCTCATGCCTTTTGCCACCGCGCGCTCGATGTTGTCTTTGGGCATATTCGCGGCCTTCGCACGGTCGATAACCGCCTTCAAGGAAGGGGAGTTCACATTGCCACCCGATGCTTTCGATTCGAGTGCGATGAGCCGCGCAAAGCGCGAGAATGCGCGGCTCTTCGCCGCATCCGTCACCGCCTTCTGCCGTTTTATCTGCGCCCATTTACTGTGTCCTGCCATACGTAAGAGCGTACCAAAAACAGAAGCCCGACACTATCCCAAATATTCGCGGCCTTTCGAGGTGAGGATGCGGCCGCGGGGGGAGCGCTCGATGAACCCGAGGCGCAAGAGGTACGGCTCGTAAACGTGCTCCACCGTGTCGGGCTCTTCATGCATCGCGCTCGCAAGAGCGCGGATGCCGGCCGGGCCGCCGCGGAAGCCTTCGCGCAGCGTTTCAAGATAGCGACGGTCGTCTTTGGTGAGCCCGTGAGCGTCAATGCCGAAGAGAATGCACGCTTCGTCGCAGAGCGCGGCGTCCACGGGCTTCTCGTGGACGAGCGAGTAATCGCGCACGCGCTTCAAGAGCGAGTTCGCGACGCGCGGCGTTGCACGGCTTTTCGCAGCGATGTTCTCGATGGCGTCATCGGTCGCGTCGACGCCGAGCCTCGAAGCCGAACGGCGGATGATGTCGCGCAAGTCGCGGTCGCTGTAAAAATCGAGCTGGAAGGTACCACCACCGAAGCGCGAGCGTAACGGGCCAGAAAGTTCCGCCATGCGCGTCGTCGCACCCACCAACGTGAATGCAGGCAATGCGAGCTCGACCGTGCGCGCGGATGGGCCCTTACCGAGCACGATGTCGAGGTGCCCGCTCTCGAGGGCAGGGTAGAGGAGCTCTTCGATCTTGCGCGAGAGGCGGTGGATTTCGTCGATGAAAAGCACCGTTCCCGGTTCGAGGTTCGTGAGGATAGCGGCGAGGTCGGCCGCGCGCTCAATAGCAACGCCGGAAGTGCTCTTAAGGTTTGCGCCGAGCGTGCTCGCTACCAGGTACGCAAGCGTGGTCTTGCCGACGCCCGGCGGGCCATAAAAAAGGAGGTGTTCGGGCATACCGCCGCGCTTCTTTGCCGCGTCTATCGCCACGCGTACGTTCGCTTTCACCTGTGCTTGTCCCACATACTCGTCCCACTCGGTCGGGCGCAGCGCCGCGTCCTGTAGTTGACCGTCTCCGGATAGGGTGTCAGGGGCACTTGACATAAAAAATCGGGGTGTGCTAGGATTATACCAGCTTCAGAACGGTTCGGAAATCGTGCGCACGCTCCCCGAGGCAAGGCTTGACGGCTTCGGGCTCTACCCCAAGGACTCTCTGGTCCCGCATTTCGGTGCGGCGTACTGGGGACATCCTCAGGTGTTTTGTCCACCCTGCGATTTTGCAGGATATTGCCCAGGGGAGCGTGAGCGGGATTGGAAGCTCTTTATAAGGAGGACGCGATGAATGCTTATATAAGGTGCATCAAAGAACTCGTCGGTCTGGATACCCAGATAACGGTCGAACGTCGCGACGCCCCTGCCATAAAAGGAAGGGTGTATGAGGCCGGAGACGATGGATTCAGACTGAAGCATCGCGATCAGCACGGTACAACTAGGCTGATTACCACGATCGACTACAAGGACGTGCGCGGCCTGACCGAAGAAACATACGACCCAAGTTTCGAACTTGATTGAACACAACCCCGCACCGCGCGGGGTATTTTTATTGCGGTAGGTCGACGGTCGAGGCGACTTCGGAAAGGGAGGTGATGCCGGCAAGAGCTTTGAGAATGCCGTCTTGTGCCATGGTGAGGTAGCCCTGCTTCGCGGCGAGCTTCGCAATCTCATTCGAGGGAGGATTGTCGCGCAAGAAGGTCGCGAGCTCATCGTCCATGAAGATGGCTTCGTAGAGACCGATGCGGCCGTGGTAGCCGGTGTCGCCTTCGCCTACAGGGCTCGCTTCCCACACGGTTTCGATTTTTTCAGGGATGAGCGATTTGTCGGAGAGCGGTTCAAAGACTTTCTGAATCATTGCCTTTTCTTCCTCAGTGAGCGGGCGCTCTTTCTTGGTTTCTTGGTCGAGTTTGCGCACAAGGCGTTGTGCCATGGAGACGGTGATGGCGGAGCCGAAGGACTTCGGGTCGGCACCGAGGTCGGCGAGGCGGGGGAAGGTGCCCGCAGCGTCGTTCGTGTGGAGCGTGGAGAACACGAAGTGGCCAGTCAAGGCGGCCTGGATGGCGATAGAGGCCGTGTCGCCGTCGCGGATTTCGCCCACCATTATCACATCCGGGTCTTGGCGCACGATGGAGCGGAGGCCGTCGGCGAAGGTGTATTTTCCTTCCACCACCTGCGTCTGCACAATGCCCGCAAGATGGTATTCGATCGGGTCTTCGATCGTGATGATTTTGAGTTCGGGCGCCTGCACTTCGCGCAAGAATGAGTAGAGCGTGGTGGTCTTACCGGAGCCGGTTGGACCCGTGGTGAGCAGCATGCCGTTCGGGCGGCGGATCTCTTTTTCGAGACGCGTAAGGAGTTTCGGGTGGATACCGAGTTCTTTGAACGACACTTTGGTCGCTTCCGGATCGAGGATACGCAGCACGATGGACTCGCCGTAGTTGCCGGGGATGAACGAGGCGCGAATCTCTATTTCGGAATCGCCATGCGCAAGGCTGAAGCGGCCGTCCTGTGCGCGGTTCGTGATATTAAGCTTCACACCGGCAACGAGCTTTACACGCGAATTGAGGAGGCGGTACGTTTCCGGGTCGAAGTCGTAGATTTCCGTGAGGAGACCATCGAGGCGGAGGCGGAGGCGCGTAGCTGATTCTTCCGGCTCGAAGTGGATGTCGGAAGCGCGCAAAGCGAGCGCGCCGGCGAAGACGAGCTCGAGAACGCGCGAGACGCGGTCGAGCGCTTTCATGCCGCTCGCCTCGTCGAGCGCATTCTTTAGCGCGGCGCGGGTGGCTCCAGCGTTTTCTGCAGCGGAAAACGCCGCGGGAGCAACGACGAACACGCCCGCTTTCGATTCCGCCGCGACCGTAAGATCGGCGTAGTGCTCGAGCACATGCTCGAGGCTTTTCTTCGATACGAGATGTTCAGTGGCGGAGAACCCGCGGCTCTTGAGGTCGGCGCGCAGGGCGGCGAGTGCGGGGTTGTTCGGATTGTGCACCGCGAGCGAGAGTTTTTGCGCGGCGCGGTCGAACGGCGCAGCGTCCGCCTTACGCGCCACTTCTTCCGGAACGACGCGCAAGGCGTCGTTGTTCACCTCCTTGAGCGAAAGGTCGGCATAGGGCATGCCGTATTTCTGCGAGAGTATCTGCGCGAGGTCCTCTTCTTCGCGCTCGCGCACCTGCGAGAGCTTCGCTTCACTCTCTTTCGTACTGAATGGCAGATCCATATGCGCATTCTACCATTCGTTCGTTATGCGAACGGCACGCTTGCGCGCACGTAAATCAGGCGTACCCTTAGATACGGAAACACAAGGGAGGATGCCATGAAAAAGCTCCTACTTGCGGCAGCTGCCGTTCTTGCTCTTTCTGCGTTTGCCGCGCCAGTGAGCGCGCAATATGCGTCGCCGTATGACTATGGCTACGCATACAACTACGACCCGTACTACTATCCGTACCGTGCGGTCGTGTGTGTGAATGGGCAGAATCAGGTTCTGTGGTACAACCATCCGCTTGCGGATCGGCCATGCTACTACGGCCCCGGCTACGCGCCGAATCCTTTCTTCGGCCTCTTTCTGCGGGGAATCTTCGGCGACCACGATCATCACGATTATGATCACCGCGACTACGACCGCGGTTACCGCGGTGGGGATGACCACCGTTTCGACGGTGGACGACCCCATGGCGATGATCATCGCGGCGGTGGCGGTTTCCACCCCGGCGGCGGAGACCATCACGGCCGCGGCCACTAAAGTGTCTACGCGCTCCTTCGGGAGCGTTTTTCTTTTGCTATTGACTTTATGGCGAGTTGTGTAGTATAATTTTTACGGATATCTGCAGGGAGTCAAAAATGAAAACGCTTTTGGTTGCCGCGCTTGCAGCACTTCTGCTTTCGGCCTGCGGGCCAGAAGTTGCGGCACTGCATGCGTACGAACAATTCAACTACGCGCCGCAAGGGCAAGCGCTTCTTTGGAAGCGCGCAGTGTGCGGCGTGTACGGCGAGACGGAATGGCAGAACGTGTATAGCGTCGCGCCGCCCCTCTCGTACGATTGTTACGGTCGCACCATCGCGCCGACCGCCATGCTGTATGCACCACCAACCGCGCCCACTGTTGTCATCTTGAATGGACGACTCTGGGTGCCCGGTTTCGGCTGGCATCATCACCGCCATTGAAGTACGCGCTCGTCCCCCGAGGACGAGCGCGATTCTTATTTGCGCGGTAGAGTGGCGGCATGGAGAAAACGGCGGAGACGCTTCGTACGTTTGAAGACATCGCGGCGGAATTCGCGCGCGGCCTTCGGCCGCGCGCGCATGAAGCAACCCTCATAACGCTCTCGGGTGAACTCGGGGCAGGAAAGACCGCGTTCGTAAAAGCGGCAGCTAGGGAGCTCGGCATCACAGAGACCGTGAACAGCCCGACCTTCGTGCTGGAAAAGATTTATGCATTGCCGCGAAAATCCGGCGAAGCCGGATTTTCGCGGCTCATACACATCGACGCCTACCGCCTCGAGCGGGGCAGCGACCTCAGCGCCCTAAGATCGGAA
>JAKAMJ010000061.1 GCA_021812955.1 bacterium
TACCCCACCGCGCCGATCACGACCCCCGCGCCGATGCCAGGCAACCCCCAGACCGGATACAGGGCTATTGCGCCGAAGATGATGCCCAGGTTGTATAGAACCGGAGACAGGGCGAAGAGCACGAACCGCCGGTGCACCTGCGTCACGCTCGCGAAGACTCCCGATAGCCCGAGGAGGATCGGCTGCACGAGCAGCATGCGCGCGAGGAGCACGAACTCCGCCTGATGCACGGAGCCGGCGAGGCCCGGGTACAGGAGAGCCAGGAACTGCGGCATGAACACAGCCAGAGCGATGCACAGCACGCCACCCACGGCGAACAGGAACGTCGCCGATTCCGAAAGAAGCCGCTTGACCGGTTCCGTACCTTCCTGCCCCATGCTCGTAATGAGCGGGATGAGCACGTATGCGCTCACAAGAGACGACACGAGCGCGAAGACCAGGTCCGGCACGCGGAAGGCAGCGTAGTAGAGGTCGAGCACCTGCCCCGCGCCGAACGTATGCGCGAACGTCCTGTCGCGCAGTAGCGCGAGCGCTTGCGACGCGAGCGTCAGCGCGGCCAGCAGGTACGCGGCCTGATGCAGCCCGCGCACCGGAGCCGAAATGCGCGAGTAAGCGGCCTTGCGGAAGCCGCGCACCGGAGCCGCGATGCGTTCATACGCCTGTCGTACCATATCCCCTTGTTATACCATCAGTGCCCGTCAAAAGCTCGGGGACAAACGGCAGACGCGCCGCCGCCCTTCCAGGGCGGCGGCGCGTCTTCGGGCGCACCTCGGGGCTATTGCTGCACCGGCGTAGACGGCGCGGCGAACAGGTTTGCCGGGAACGGATCCGTCCCTGCCTTGAGCGACGCGAGCTGAGGCGCGACGGCCTTCGCGTTATCCGGCGACATGGCAGCGACAGCTTGCACCTGCGCTAGCGCGTCCTGCATATCGCCCTGCTTCGCATACGCGGCCGCGAGGAGGTACCGAGCATTCGCGAACTGCGGGTTCGCGGCTACGGATGCAGAGAGCGCCGACGTCGCCTTCGCGAAGTCGCCCTGCGCAGCGAACAGGATGCCTACCTGGAAGAGGATGTTCGGATCGTTCGGAGCGAAATACGCGGCCGAGAGCGCCGACGCGAGCGCATCCTTCACGTTGCCGTCCTGGACCTCGAGCTGCGAGAGCAGGAAGATGGCCGCCGTGTAATCCTGCTTGAGCGCTACGGCCGCCTGCAGGTCGCGCTCCGCAGCCTTGGCGTCCTTGTGCGCCAATTCGAGCTGCGCGAGCGTGTAGAGGATCTGCGGATTCGTCGGATTGAGCGCGGCGGCTTTCTTGTAGGCGGTCTTCGCGCTGTCGTACGCGCTCGAGACGCCGAGCGGTACGGCCTGCGCGTACAGGTTCCCGAGCGCCATCCAATTCTGATAATCGGACGGATCGAGACTCGTCGCCGTCAGAGCGGCGTTGATACCCGAAGAGAGCGCCTGCTGATACGCCTGCTGCGCGGACGGCTTGTCCATGGTCGAGGACGCCGCGATGGCATTGAGGCGCGCGTTCGCGATACCGGCCTGCACCTGGTATGCGGCCGCAGACGGCGCGAATGATATCGCGTTCTGCGCCAGGCGGGCGGCTTCGTCTATGTTGCCGGCTGAGAACGCCGTGGCGGCGCCAGCCATGTCAGCGACAGCTATATAACGCTCGACAAGCGCATACGCGGCCGCGACGGATGCGAGCAAGACGATGGTGAGCGAGAACACGATGACGAAACCGAGACGCGGGCTCCTAGAGAACAGCACGCCCCACTGCCGCCCATCAGACGCGAACCGGGTGGTAGATACGAATACGCCGGCAAGGACGAACGCGAGCGCGAGCAGTACGACGCTCGGGAGGTCGAAGATGGCGATAGTGAACAGGTACGCCGCCCCCACGAACGACACGATGGCGACATACCGCGCGTACGAGTCTCGCGGCGTGCGCATGAGAAGCATGCGAAGGCCGAGAGCGACGAAGAGGCCGAGGAACGCGAGCCACGCGAGCGCGCCCGCCACGCCCGTCGTCACGAAGGAAGTCGGTATGAATCCGACGCCGGACGAGAAGTCGATGTTCCAGACCACGGTGGAATTGAGCGCCGCGCTGCGATACTTGAGCCATTCGACGCCGAACGTACCCGGCCCCGAGCCGAACACCGGCGACGTAGCGTATGCCTGTTTCGCCGTTGAGAAGGTAGCCTGCCACGACGGGCGGATGTCCAGGAGGTTCACATGCAGGCCGCTCGCGAGCGCGCCGCCGAGCGCGCCGCCGATCAGGAAGAACAGCGATACGGCGAGCACGATGAGCGGGAGAGCGATCGGGCGCCCTTCACCGTCCGCCTCGACCGGCGCTTCGTCCACTATGGTCACGTCTGCAAGGTCGGCATCGACCGGCGTCCCTCCGCGGCGCATGACCGCTTCGACGAAGAGGCCGAGCGATACGAGCGCGAGGAGCGTCCACACCAATGACGAATCAGCGACCGCGAGCAGGAACATCGCGGCCGTGTCCGCGAGCAGGAGCCCACGCCGCGCGCCGGAAGACACTTCAGCGAAACGGAACGTGAGGAGCGTAGCTATCACACCCAGCCCGAGGAACGAGGCCAGGTCTGGGAATGAACCGAGGAGCGAGAACGACGGAGAGATGACATTCGGGATGAACTGCCCCGCCACCACCGCGAGCACTTCAAAGAATGCGATGAACCCGAACGCGTACGCGCCAGCGCGCAAGAACGACCGGTACTGGTCCGTGCGGCGCAACACCAGCACGGCAAGCGTACCGAGGACGGCAACCGCGAGCATGAACCCGAGCGTGTCGGCTTCTAGTGCCGTGCCCCACAGCGCGTTCGAGAACGATACGCCGGAAAAAGCAGCTGAGAGCGCATACGCGACGACCGGAAGCCACATCGCGCACAAAAGCACGGACGACGGGAAGATGGCGTTCCCTTTTGTAAGGCGCGCGAGGATATAGAGCGCGAGGGTTATGAGCGTGCCGGCCGCAAGCAAGAATACTTTGATGGTCGTGGCAGGCGTGGAGGCGAACGGCGCGACGAGCACGAGCGCCGCGACGACCGTCGCGATGAGCGCCCAGACGCTGAACCGGTCGAAAGACTGCCGTTTTGTAATCTGTTGTGGGGGCATACGAAAATACCGTTTATCTGGATAATACGTCCCAGTATACACTGGCCGGGCCGCGCAATGCGTGCCAATCCCCAGGGCGCGTGCTACCATGACCACGGTCTCGGCTGGGCGATCGCTCTTACGCCCTCGGGCATGAGGGAGGAAAGTCCGAACATGCTCCTCCGCTTCGGTGGAGGAAACAGGTAGCAGGTAACGCCTGTCGTCCGCGAGGATAGCGTTGCGAACAGAAACGATCCGGTTCAGTCCGGCTGA
>JAKAMJ010000006.1 GCA_021812955.1 bacterium
CCGGCAGTCGGCAGCCATCCGCGCGTCCGACCTGATCATCCGCGGAAATCTCCTGCCACAGCTAACCCCATAGATTCCAGTGGGAGTTCAGGTTCTCACTGGATAGCCTAGCGTTGCGCACCAGAGACGGTTGCGCCTATACTTAAAGAAAGACAACATGATCGTCTTCGTCCTCATCGCCGCATTCGTCTCCACGCTCGTGGGAGGGCTTTTCGCGCTGCACCTGAAGGACCGGCTGCACCTCATCCTCGGCTTCAGCGCCGGTGCGATACTCGGCGCCGCGTTCTTCGACCTGCTGCCTGAAGCACTCGATCTCGCCGGCGGCGCATACGCTCCCTCGACCGTGCTCGCCGTGGCCGTAGCCGGCTTCGCTGCGTATCTCGTCCTGGACCGGACCGTCCTCCTGCACACTCACGGCGATACCGACGGCGGCCACGAGCTGCATGGCTGGCACGCGGGCGCCGGGAGCCTCGCTCTTCACAGCTTCCTCGACGGTGTCGGCATCGGTCTCGCGTTCAACGTCTCCACGGTGGCGGGCGTCGTCATCGCTGCAGCCGTACTGACCCACGATTTCTCCGACGGCATAAACACGGTAAGTCTCGTGCTGCGCCGCGCGGGCGCGCGGACGGAGGCATTGCGCTGGCTCTTCATAGACGCCGCCGCGCCCGCGCTCGGCTTGTTCTCCACCCGGTTCTTCACTCTGCCCAAGAGCGAGCTCGGTCTCACGCTTGCGCTCTTTTCCGGCTTCTTCCTTTATATAGGCGCGAGCGACCTAATACCCGAGAGCTATCACGCCCATCCGAAGTGCTGGACGACCGTCATGACCCTCTTAGGCATCGGCACGATCTTCGCCGCAGTCCAGTTCGCCAGCCTCTAGAACCCGAGTGATTCGTTCACGATGATGTGCCCGACGCCGACGCGATCACCATCTCCCCCGTCTTCGCGAGAGCGTGCACGCTGCCGAGATAATAATCAGAGAGGACCGACTGCTTGCGCAGCATCGCCTGCTTCGCCGAGTCGATTTGACAATGCTAACCAGTAGGTTACCTTAAAAAATATGCCCGCGAATCTCATTTCCACCCTCGGCGACAGCCTTCATATATTCGCCACGAATCCGGCCAACTGGCTTGATGTCCTCATCATCGCCTCGCTGGCCTATATAATCCTGCGACTCCTGCTCGAAGCCCGTTCGCTTTCCGTGGCGATCGGCATCCTCATCCTCAGCGTCCTGTATTGGATCTCGTTTCTGTTCAACCTACCGCTCACGAACCTGTTCCTGAAGACGTTCTTCGGCTTCTTCATCATATTCATCGCCATAATATTCCAGCGCGAGCTGCGCCGGCTGTTCTCGTTCGTCGGTTTCTTCCGCTTCCAGCGGGTGCTCCCGCCAGCGCAAGCGACGATGGACACGCTCGCTCACGCTGTGGCGACGCTGTCTAGCGGCCGGGTCGGCGCACTCATCGTATGCCCCGGACGCGAGTCCATCTCGAGGCATTTTGAAAAAGGCATCCCTCTCAACGGCGAGTTGTCGCAAGAGCTGCTCCTCAGCATCTTCAGCGAGGAGACGCCCGGCCACGACGGCGCAGCGATAGTCGAGAACAACCGGCTCCGTCAATTCGGCGTCCACTTGCCGCTCACCGAGACGACCGATGGGCTCGGCAAGTTCGGCGGGCTACGTCACCGCGCCGCGCTCGGCCTCTCGGAGCGCTCAGACGCGTTCGTGATCGTCGTATCCGGAGAAACCGGCTCGATAGACGTGGCCTTGCGCGGCGCGTGGGAGCACTGCGCAGACGCGACCGAGCTGCGCAAGAAGCTCGTAGCATTTTCACGCGCGCTCCCGCAGAAGCATGCGCCCTTCCTCTCGAACTGGCTCAAGAAGGACGTGCTCCTGTTCCTCGCCTCCTTCGTCCTCGCCGGCATGGCGTGGGGCGTGTACTCGCCGGATTTCGCGCAGACGCAAAAGAACTTCACCGTGTCGCTCGAATTCAGGAACGTTCCGCCCGGCTACGTCGTGCGCGACGTCGTACCAAGGCAGGTCGTGCTCTCGCTCAAGGGGAAGACTTCCGATTTCGACGTGCTTTCCCCGCAATCGCTCAACGTATCCGTGGACCTGAGCTCCGTACAGCGCGCCGGCTGGAAGACCATACCGCTCGCCACGGCAGACGCTGAAGTCCCGCTCAATTTCTCCGCCGTGCAGCTCTCCCCGAAGAACGTGCAGGTGGACATCGCGAACCAGTAGCCGGTTCGCTAGCCCTGCCCCAGATTCTCTTTCACCTTCCTGATGAGCTCGTCGAGCGGCGTATCCGCTTTGAGGTAGTATTCAAACACCCGGTTCCCGAGCGCGTCAGCTATCTTCTCTACGTCGTCGTAGTTCGTAAGGATTATCACCCGCGCCGTCTTGCCCCACTCGTCCTCGCGCAGTTTCTTGAGCATCGCAAGGCCGCCCATCTTCGGCATTAGTATGTCGAGCAGTATGAGGTCGGGGTGACGTTCTAGCGCGACCGCGAGACCTTCTTCTCCATTGTTCGCCTCAAGCACGCCGAACCCTTCGAGGACAAGCTTGTCGTGCAACACTTTACGAAGCAGCGCATCGTCTTCGATCTCTTCGATGACGAGCACGTTCTTGTTTTCCGATTGGTCGTCCATATGCGGCTATAGTACACCCGCTTGGCTGTTACCAGGATAGGCGTAAGGGGATATCCGGGATGGCGCTCAGGCGTGCTGGTAGCGCCGGAGCTTGGCGAATTCGCTCACCTGCATCCAGAAGAACGCCCACGCCCACACGAATGCCGCCAGCTCCCATGAGACCGCTGCCGGCATGAGCCACCCGGTGAGCACGAGCACGGTCGCGAGCGCTTGGGTGAGTCCGGTCGCCGCAATGACCGTGCCAGAAGGCAGGTACCTCCACCAGCGCTCCTTGGTATGCGCCACATAGATTAGCAGATGCCCGCCGACCGTAAGCTTCAGGAAGAAGATCGACTCGACTACCGGGAATGGCAGGTGCCAGTAATCCGCCGCGAGGAAGAACAGGAGGAGGCTGTTCGCGACGCCGACCAGGCCGTACGCGAGGCCTTGCGTGAATTGCGCACGTACGTTTATCCGTGCCGGACGGGTCGCCACCCGCACACGGTCGGTCGCGAGCGAAATGATGGGAATGTCGTTCAAGAGCGCGAGCAGGATGAGCTGCAACGGGGAAAGCGGATATGCCCCCACCACGACGCCGAGCACCACGATAGTAACGATGAGCCGGAAGCTCTCCGAGACGCGATAGAGGGAATACGAATAGAGCCTTTCGAATATTTTGCGGCCTTCTATGAACGCATCCTTCATGACGGCGATGCCTGGTGAAAGAAGCACGATGTCTGCCGTACCCTTGAGCGCGTCTACGGCGTTCGAGACCGCGAAGCCTATCGACGCGGCGCGCACTGCCGGGAGGTCGTTGACCCCGTCCCCGTTCGCCGCGACGGTGTAGAAGCCGCGCGCGCGCTCGACGAGCGACAGCTTGTCCTCGGGGAGTATCTCTGCGAACGCGCTCGTGCTCTGGAACGCAGCCGCATCCAGGTTGCGGATGCCGATACGCTCGAGCTCGTCGCGCGTGAGGATGTGATCGCCGGGCAGCTCGAGCTTCCGCGCTATCTCCGCCGCGATCGCGCGATTGTCTCCGGTAACCATCGCGACGCCGATGCCGTTGTCCCGCATGAACCGCACGACCTCGCCCGCATCCTCGCGCAGCTCGTCCGAAAGTGCGAAGATGCCAGCGAGCGCCATGTGCGCCTCCGCTCCCCCGCCCGCCGTCGCGAGCGCGAGCGTGCGGTATCCGCGTCCGGCCAGCTTGTTTATGTCCGACTCGAAACGCGCGCGAACCTCCGCAGATAGGTCGCACAGCGCCTCGATCACCTGCGGCGCTCCGAGGGAAAGCGCACGGAGCGCGCCGCCATCTTCATACACCAGAGTAGCTCGTTTGCGCACGGAATCAGCCGGATGGTACGAACGGATCGTAACCAGGCGTGCGTCCTCGTCCTCGCCGCCCAGCAGCGCCTGGTTCAGCGTCTCTTCCGGCTCCTGTCGAGCGATAAGCGCGCCAAGATGCCGCACCTCCGCTTCCGGCAGCCCGTACGCTGCGACCTCGTTCACGACGATGTGATTCTTCGTGAGCGTACCCGTCTTATCGGTGAGCAGGAAATCCGCGTTTGCAAGCTCCTCGAGCGACGACAGGCGACGCACGATGACGTTCTTCTTCGCGAGCTCGACGACGCCGAGCGCGATGATGAGCGTCATCACGGTCGGAAGCGATATCGGGATTCCAGCTATCACGAGCGAGAGGTCGAGGCGGAGCACGTCCACCCAAGACGTGCTGCCGGCGATGAGTATCGCCGTGAGGACGGCGACCGCGATGAGGCTTAGCACAGAGAGGAACCGCGTGATGCGGAGGATGTCCTTTTCCAGCTGGCTGCGCTTCGGCATGGTACCCGACTTGGCAAGCGTCTTGCCGAACGACGTGAAGCTGCCGATCGCCGTCACTTCGCCGCTCACGATCCCCGACGCGACGAACGACCCGGAATAGAGCGGGTCGCCGGCGCGTTTCTCCTTCGGGAGCGACTCGCCGGTAAGTGCGGCCTCGTTCGCAGTGACGCTGTTCGCCTGAAGCACTTTCGCGTCAGCCGGCACGACATTCCCCGACCGGAGCTCGATGCGGTCTCCCGGCACTAGCAGTCTCGACGCGATCGTCTGCCAGACGCCGTCGCGCAGCGTCTTCACCGAGACTGAAAGGTGCTCGTTGAGCTTCTCTATGGCGGTGTCAGCCTTGCGCTCCTGCCACACGGTAACGCCGACGTTGAGCGCGAGCAGGGCCAATATGAACGAGCCGTCGAAATCCTTTCCGCTCGCGTACGAGAGAACGGCCGCGAGCAGCAGCATCCCGCTTATCGGCGAGACGCTCTTCTGGGCGATCTTCGCCACGAGCGACTGGCGCTTCTCCGTGATCTCGTTATACCCGTGCGCCGCCTGGTACGCCTCTGCGGTTTTCGTCGGCAATCCTTCCATGATTCCCTTAATAGTACACCTTCGAAGCGCACTTGCGCGCGTCCTATGCTATAAAGATGCGTATGGACTCGTTCTTCATCTTCGCCGCGAAGTACCTCTACCTGGCCGTGCTCGGCTTGCTCGGCCTGTATGTCCTCATGCAGCCTCGCGACTCCCAGAAGCGCATGGCGATCTTCGCCGTCCCCGCCGGACTTCTCGCGCTCGCGCTCGGCATGCTTGCCGGCCGCTTCTATTTCGATCCGCGCCCGTTCGTCGTCGGGCACTTCATGCCGCTCGTGCCGCACGCGCCGGATAACGGCTTCCCTTCAGACCACGAGCTCCTCGTCTCTGCCGCCGCGATGATCGGCACGGTCTGGAACCGCCGGCTCGGCATCGCGCTCTGGGCGCTCGCGCTCGTGGTCGCGGTCGCTCGGGTATACGTCGGCGTCCACCACCTGGTCGACGTTGCAGGAAGCTTCGTCATCTCTTCGGCCGCGGTGCTCGCGGCCTATGCAGCCTTCCGGCATTGGCACAATGAGATAAGGTGAACCGGAGAAGCCGCTCCCGGCACGAAAATCGAAACGCCCGTCCTCACGGACGGGCGTTTCGTGTCCATGAAACGAGACTGCCTGCTATTTCACCGACACGTCCCTGAACACAGAAGCAGCGATCGTCGTCGAGGAGACGGTGCCGTACACGCGCACCGTGTCGCCCTCGTTCGCCTGGGCGAGACTGATCGTCGCCCACTTGCTGTTTATCATCTCTGCACCAGTGTTGAGGGTTACAGAATACGCGGTGCCAGCGGCATCCGTGAGCGTGAACGTACCGGCCGTCGCGTCGAGGCCGGAGAGCTTGCCCTGGATGGTGCGTGCACGCTGCGCCATGGTCGCGCGCGCCTGCTGCACGTTCGCCTTCGCTTCCTGAGCGACCGCCTGGCGTGCCGTCCAGTCGCGGATGAGCGTCGCGTTCACAGTCCAGTTCGCGGTCGAATCGACCGTGCCCTGCACGCCGACGAAGTCACCCTGCTTGTAGCTCTCGACCGCCACGCCCTTCGGCAGCACTTCGGCCGAGCTCGGCACGTTCACCGTCCATTCGCCTCCCCAGCTCTTCACAGTAACCGTCCCGGACACGGCCGATTCGACCGTGCCGCGGAGCAGCACGTTGCCCTTCGGCCCGACCTGAAGCACAGCTTTTTCAGCTGCAGCGACCGGCGCAGCCGGCGCCTGCGCCACGCCGGACGGCGCCTGAGCGAACGCCGCGCCGGCAGACGCCAGGAACCCTGCCACCCCGAGCACCGCGATCATCTTTCTTGACATATGCCTATATGAGTAATCTGTTAATGCCGCTCCCTGCGACGAGAGCAGCTACTAGTATGCACCCGTGCGCCGCTCTAGCGCCAGGCCGCCGCTCCCGTCCGCGGTGGATAACTCCGGACGGGCCGGGCATGCACAAGCCTTGGAGCCGCCGTTATCATTTGAACACTATCAACGCGGCGCCGATCACAGTGAGCACGATGCCGATGACGCTCCTGGCGGTGAGCGCCTCTCCGAGGAGAACGGCGGCGAGCAGTATCACCAGCACGACGCTCATCTTGTCTATGACGGCGACGGCGCTAGCCGGGCCGGCTTGCAACGCTAGGAAATAGAGCAGCCACGACGCAGCCCCGGCGAGCGCGGACAGCAGGATGAAAAGCCAGGCCCTCGCGCCGAACGAGCCCAAACCGAAACCCGAAAATTTCCCGAGCGCGAGCCCGCCCGCCACCAGCACGAGTGCCATCACTACTCCGCGCACGATGGTCGCTTGCGTCGGGTCGACGCTCTGCAAGCCCATCTTCCCGAAGATGGCGACCAATGCCGCCGTGACAGCAGAACCGCTCGCGTAGAGCATCCACATACGTCTAAGTATAGCAGCTCGCGACGCTACGATGCCGGGGTGAGGGCGATCTCGCGCAGTACTGACTCGGTCCCCTTTCCGGAAGTGAAGTCGCCGAAGCGGACCCACGAGGGCGTCAGTTTCAGGAACACCATCGCGGACGGGTCGAATCGTGTCAACTGCGCGAAGTAGCGCGTGTTCGAGAGGATGATCGCCGCCAAGCTGACCAGCTCCGGCTCGATGAGCGCGGTACCCGAGAGATCCTTGACCGTGCCTTCGAGCTGGAGCGTCTGCGGCACGGCTTCGTCCGAGACGACGAACGCCGCCCGATGGTCGTGCTGCAGGTCGGACCATTTGCGCGTGTCAGCGTTCGTCACGAAATAGATGCCGAACGAATCGTCGCTCGCGAAATACACGGTGCGCGCCCTCGCCGCGCCGTCTTGCGCGATCGTAGCGAGCACGCCCGTCTTGCGGCCCTTCAGGAACGCGAGCGCGGCGGCACGGGATTCCTTTTCTTCCATACGCATATAGTAGCAGACGGTCGCGGCTCGCACGCAGCATTCTTATCAACAGGCGATGTTGCGGTCCACGGACGTCGCGTCGTCTTCGTACTGGATTATCCACACAGGACTGCCCGGGATGAACGAGCTGCGGCTCAGGCAAGAGTTTATCGCGCCGACGCGCGTCGAGATGCCGATCGGGAACCAGGTCGGGGTCGTTATCGCCGCGCCGCTGATGGCTTGCGATGGCGAGAACCCGCTCCCGGCGATATTCTTCCACATATACGGCACGGAGTAGATGCCGACGCGCAGGCCTTGCGAATTCAAATAATCCATCGCGCCCTGTATGACCGCATCATTGACCGCCGTATCAGAGGACCAGCTGTTCGCTTCCTCTATGTCGAGCCACCACAAGCGCGAAGAGACCTTCTGCCCGTTCGCATACGCGTACGCGTCCTTCGCCGCGGCGTAGCCGTAGTCATACGCGCCGCACACGGTCGGCTCTGGGTAACCATCCGGCGACGTGCTTCCGGTAAAAATGGAATCGCAGGTCTTCGGGACGCTCATATGCGCGCTCGTAGCCGTGCTCCCGTAAGGAGCATTCAGGTTCAGGTACACCGTCGGCGCAGACGACCCGAATTGCGCCCAGGAATACTCGGACGCCGCGCGCGAGTTGTGAACGAACGCCTTTCCGCCCGTGACTCCCACGACCCCGAACCCGAACGGGATGGTCGGGTATGCATGCGTGCTGTACGAAAGGTCGTAGCCGAGATTACTCGACAGGTACGGACTGCCGGATGCCGACGGGCTCAGGCGCACGGGAGCGGGCGCGGGCGGGTCGGCGGGAACCGTGCTCGGAGCAGGCGCGAGCATGTTCTCGACAGCCGTTATCACCGCCGCTTCCGCGCCGAACGCGCGCAACAAGCCGACGATAGAAC
Organism: bacterium; assembly: GCA_021812955.1. Classification (GTDB taxonomy): domain Bacteria; phylum Patescibacteriota; class Minisyncoccia; order Phycocordibacterales; family Phycocordibacteraceae; genus C7867-001. Next base: position 8,333 of record JAKAMJ010000006.1, read on the forward strand.
CCGCCTGCGCAGCCGAAAGCCCCGCCGCCGACGCGGTCGCAGGCAGGGCGGCCATCGCCACGATGAACATTGACTTCAGGATGATCCCTCGCATGAATCGCATAGTACCATGGATAATGTGATAATGATAATGGGGACAGTCACGATTTCTTCGAGATAATGGGGACAGTCACGATTTCTTCGGTCTTCCTGCACCTCGCAGTGTCGTTTGCAGTCCGTGACGATCGACCATTGCGTCCACCCAGCGTCCGCCTCCAAATGGCACTCCCTTATTCACCGAGCGACGGAGGTCTTGCAGCTCTTCACTCTGTTCGTGCTGGTTGATCCATATATGGTAGTTAGGCGGTAACGGGACCGGGGACGTGGTTAGGAGTTTCTTCTGCTCTGATGTGCTCGAAAGGCGACGCCATGCGCTTCCCCACCGCCACGCTTCGCAGGCTGGAGCAAGTTTGGCCCGAACGGCATTGCGCTCAACGTATTTTATGACCGTGAGCAGATGCTGGTCATCTTGGATAACGAAAGATTTGTATCGACCTTGATACAAAGGACCGCTGCCGACTGTGGCGGTACGCGTATGTACGAGGCGCGTATGCGCGTTCGTCAAACGATGCATGAAAAGACCAAGGTCGCCGTCTTTCTCCGGATAGAGAACGAGATGCCAGTGATTCGGCATGAGGCAATACGCGAGTATACGCATGCCCGTCTCCTTTCCGGTTTTCTCAAGTAACGACTCGAAGAGCGTGTAGTCTTCTAGAGTTTCGAAAATCTGAAGCCGCCCAACAGCACGATTGATAACATGGTATGCGTGGTTTCCGACGTCGACGCGAGCTAGGCGAGGCATGTTTTGATTGTATCAGGTCGAAATCGTGACTGTCCCCATTCCCCCCAGTACCGATTTTGCCATGGGGGCAGGAATGGTTCCTGCGTCACAACCGTGTTGGGGGAGCAGGAATATGCCTGGCTCACAGCCCCCTTATATTTCCTCGCTATTTTCTTCCTAAATTCGGTTCGATTCCTGTCCTCATCAAAAAAGGGCCGGCATTGCATGCCGAGCCCTGTACTAACGGAACGAAGTGCAAACGGTTACGCTCTCGTACGAACGACGCTCAACTGCAAGACATGCACCCCGAGTCGCTCCTTCTCATCGGGATAGATGCCACGCAGGACTTCGAGTGCATGAGCAGGATTGTCCGGCACGATGTGCCCAGCACTTTCCTTCTCAAGCATCGCCGCGAAGTTCGGGTAGATGCGAACATCGTCAACCCTCACGATGCCAGCGTCGCGCCCGCACTCAAGCCGAATCTGATCGCCCTTCTTGATGGACTTGATGCTTCCGTACCCGACGCGCACTTCGAGCGGTTTTGTGCCGGCCAAGATGGCATTGAAGTATTGGCGTTTGACTCGCATGGTTTTCATAACTTTCTCCTGTAAGACGATGCCCCATTGCTGAGTAACAACGCCATGTTTGTAAGCGTCGGGCATCATCGCTTCGACGTGCCAGCCGTGATGTTGCAAGACCTCCACCTCCACGCTCGTCGGGACGGCATGGGTATAGAGCTTGTGTCCATACGGACGAAGGAACCCGGGCAACTCCGCCACGAGTGCCGAGAACGCTTGAATGTCCTCGGATACGAGCGGCATGAGTTTTATCGGCTCACCCTTCTTTGGTGTTGCTGCCGCAACCCCGAGCACCGTGCTACCGGACTTGGCGACCCAGACGAGCTTGTACTTCTCATTCGGATCTCGGGTATCCTTACGAGCATATCCGGCGAACAAAGCGTTCACCCATCCATCGTTCACGCCATCAAAATGAGGCGCGAGACGGCGAATGACCAATTGTCGCACTTGCTCCTCATCTTCTTTGACAAGAGGCAGGACGGAGATGGCTTGCTCGTCTGGAAACACGATGTGCTCCGCGATCTTGTAAAGCATCACTTCGTCCGTGTCCGGACGATAGTGGCGTTCCGCAATACCGGCGGGTACAAATCCTTGCGAGAGGAAGTAGCCCATCGCGGACTTGTTCTTCGCCGAGACCGTGCAGTAGATTTGTCGGATATTCTGCTCGCGCACATATCGATAAACCTCTGCTAGCAAGAGACGCCCGACGCCGTAGCCACGCATGTCCTCACGAACGATAAGCGGACTGATCTTCAGCGTACCCTGATGCTTCACGACGAAGTTCAAGATACCGACGATTTGTCCCTCATCTTCCGCTACATACATCACTTGCGATGCGGAGAAATGCCCTTTTGCATCCAGCGAGCCGTTTGCTGAGGTCTCCACTATGCGCTTTGCGTGTGCTCGGTGGTCGCCACCGTAGAACGGTTCAAGTGCCTGGTGCATCATTTCAGCGATAACCGGGAGGTCGCTGTCCTCCACTCTTCTGACTTTCATAAAGAACTCCTTTCTGTGTGTCGCTGGGATAGTTACTCCGTGCGCGACAAGGCTTGTCGTACCGATATTGGTACGGGCTTTACATTATATAAATACTGTTACTTAGTCAACTAGCGCTAAACGGATGCCAACAACGCCGTATTTCTGTTCATCCTCATCAGAATAGAATTGCTTGATCTGATTAAGAAGGAATTCACGACTTTCACCACCAAAGAGTGCCGGTTCATGATCCGCGAAAAGGCTTTTGAATGATTGATAGCGAAGGAGTCCAATGACCTTCGTGTTTACCTTGTTTTCTGAATAATCATTCTCGCTGAACTCGATTTCGTCACCAAGCGCAATCTGTTGACGCTTTTCGTCGTAAAGGCGCGACTCAATGACTTTCGCACCAGAAGCAATCTGATTGAAAGGTTCTGTCGATAATTTCATCTGGTGTTGCATATACTTTTTTTATTTTTCGGAGCTTCATGCCAGTCGGTACGGTACCCGCTTTCAGAAGTTTCTGATGGGGGACGGTACTTGACACTGACTCACAACCGTGTTGCGGGGGCCGGAATCGAACCGGCGTCTGGAGGTTATGCTTACCACTACAACTTTCGTTGCTCGCGCACATTCGATTTGTTGGTCTGGACTATGCCTTCACCCGCGTGGGGTGTCTACCGTCTAGTCTCTACACCTTCTCCGCTTTCGCAGAGCTTGGCTCGGCATTGCCGTGCGCCCGAAGACGCGAGGGTTTCACCGAATTTGGCAGATGATCCTATGCACGATTGCTCGCGCACACGCCCGATTACTCAAGCCTCCCGAGGTACCTCTCCTCTACCCCGCTATGTTTTGCGACAATGTATGCCGCTAGAGATAAGTATACACAAGAACCATGGCAGGGCAACAAAGCAGATCAGATCATTTCGCAGCTTCTGCTAGAGCATCTCAAACTCTCGGAAGACGGCTTCGTAGTGCGCGAGCGTGCGGCGCGCGAGGGATTCTGACAAGTCGAATGCCGAGCCTTCGTGCGCGATCTGGTTGCGCACCTTGTGCGCTTCCCATGCGTCGCTGAGCGTTTCGAAATCTGAACGCTCGACGCTCTTGAGCTTCTCGCCCACGCTCGCACCCTCATACCCCTGGCGTGTGAGCATATCGTCAAGAAGTATGTCCGCCTCGATTATCGCCGTGCGCCAGTCGCTCGCGTTCTGGCTGCCGGCAAGCGCCTCGATATGCGTCCAGCGCGAGTTCGATTCTTTCCCGCTATCGGGCGCGAGGAGGAGCGTGCCGTAATACTCTTCTTCTCTCTTGCGAAGCTCGAAGAGGCGGATGAGAGAATAGACGATGACGATGAGCGCCAGCACCGACAGCGCATAGCCGATTATTATTATCCACAGCCATATCTGAGCGATGAGCGACGAGAACTGCGCCGCGCCGTTCGAGCCGGCGTGGCACCCGCCCCGTAGGCATTCGTAGATGACCTGGAACACGTATTCGACATTGAGCTGATCGGCCGGCATGGATGCACACAGTATACTAGGCCGCACGCGCCCATCGCGCACGTTCTCCCCCGCTCGCCTGTCGCCCTATCGGAGCGCCGCCACTGCATCCGCCACAGCAAAAAGCACGCGCTCCGCCTGGTGCGGCGCCGTCAGGTGGATGCCGAGCGGCAGGTGCTTCCCATCCCGCTCGGCGGTGCCCATCGGCGTCGAGAGCGCTGGCATGCCGGTAAGGTTCGCCGTGACGGTGAAGATGTCTTCTAGATACATGGAAATCGGGTCGCTCTTCTCGCCAAACTTGAACGCGGGAGAGAGTGTCGTCGGGAACGCGATCACGTCGCAGCGCTCGAACGCCCTTTCGTATTCGCGGCGAAGCGCGGCGCGCGCCGCAGTCGCCTTGCGATAGTACGCGTCTATGTAGCCGGACGATAGCACGAACGTGCCGAGCAGGATGCGCCGGCGCGTCTCGGGGCCGAACCCTTCCGTGCGCGAGAGCAGATAATCGTCGAGGAGCGACTTCCCGCGCGCAGCATGGCCGTAGCGCACGCCGTCGAGCCGCGCGAGATTGGTCGAGACTTCCGCCGGCATTATGACGTAATATGCCGCGAGCGCATGCCCGCTCGTCGGTAATTCGACATCGACGATAGTATGCCCGGCAGCCTCGAGCTGCGCCAGTGATGCGTCGAAGGCGGCCCGCACGTCTCCGGAGACGGTGTCCCCCAGAAGCGCGCGAGGAACGCCGATGCGCAACGCCTTCGGGACTTCGCGCGCGGGATGCAAACCGTCCGGTATGGTGGTCGAGTCGAGCGGGTCGACGCCGCGGATAGCGTCGAACAGGATGCGCGCGTCCTCTGGCGTCTTCGCGAGCGGGCCTATCTGGTCGAGCGACGAACCCATAGCGATAGCTCCCGATCGTGATACCGCGCCATAGGTGGGCTTCAATCCGGTCAGTCCGCAGAGTGCGGCTGGCTGGCGGATAGAGCCGCCCGTGTCGGTGCCGAGCGCCGCGATGCACAGATGCGCCGCGACCGCAGCGGCAGACCCGCCGCTCGAACCGCCCGGCACGCGCTCCTGGTCATGCGGGTTGCGCGTCTTCCCGAACGCCGAGTGTTCGGTCGAGGAACCCATCGCGAATTCGTCCATGTTGGTGCGTCCGATGAAGAGCGCGCCAGCTTCCTTCAATTTCGCAATCACCGTAGCGTCGTAGGTGGCGCGATAATTCTCGAGCATCTTGCTTGCAGCGCTAGCGATGCGCCCGTCTATCAGTATGTTGTCTTTGATGGCGAGCGGGATGCCGCAAAGGAGCGGTGCATTCTCGCCCTCGGCGTCGATGCGCTCCTGCGCCGCGGCGATTGCCGCATCGTCGGCCGGGAATATTTCGAGATATGCGTTCAGCTCGGGATTCTTCGCTTCAGCGGCGGCGACGCACGCGCTCCACAGCTCGCGGACGGTCAGTTCGCGCGCGCGGAGCGCGCGCGCGGCTTCTGCTATCGTAAGCTCGTTCGGTGTCTTAGTCATGAGCGATGATCTGCTTCACCACGAGCGCATCACCCTCATGCGCAGGGAACTGCTCGACCAGCTTTTCGGTGAACGTCCGCGGCGCGTACGGCTCGCTGTCCTCGCGCATCACGTTGCGCAGCGCAGGCTTCTCGGCAGCTGAAGCAGACTGGATTTCGAGTGATTCGAGCTGCCCGACATACGCGAGTATCGCGTCGAACTCGCTCGTGAACTTCGCGAGCTCGTCGTCGCTGATCTCGATGCGTGCGAGCGCCGCTAGCTTCTTCACATCCTCGGTCGTTGCCATGGCACCATGCTATCACGCCGGTACCTTCTTGAGAAACCTGGACAAGTCAGACTTGTCCAAAATCAAGCTTCATCTGTTCCAAGCGATTTTGCATACAGTCTCTAGCAAAATCTTTAAATTCTACAGGGTCTTCAAATAATTCCCCCATTATATCTTTATCCAAAATCGGCGAATCTATCCCGTGTGCATAGCTCGAAAGGCTACAAAGAGGACTGGCTGCTGCTCGCTCATACGCATCATCAAAATGTTCGACGGCTTGCACCAGGCCACCAGGATACAATTCGAACGGATTTTTTATCATGACGTACACGGCAAGATACCGAAGGTATTCATCTTCATCGACCGTCCTTCCTCGATATGATCCTTGAAACAAGCTGCCACGTTCATCATACTTTGCGTTGAAATGCGTCGTCATGCTCCCGAAAACTTTCTGGGTAAATTTTGCTATACCTCCTTCTCGAATTTCCTTCAGCACAAGATGCAGATGGTTCGGCATTAACGCCCAGGCGAGCACATCCACCAACGGATCCCGCTCCGGCCACCAAACCGGACGTCCAAATGGCTCCATATCCGAGGCCGACCTTTCCCAATACTCGTCTCGAAATCGGTCGTTCATGTAAAACAACAACGCATTGAAGCGCCGCTCATCCTTTAAATCACGCGTGATAGGAGCTCCTCTTGCTCCTCTTTTTACTACATGAATGATTGAATCAACCGCATACGGCTCGACTCTCATCCAGACAGTATATCGTCTTTGGCTTTGGACAAGTCAGACTTGTCCACTTAAAATTCTTGCCACATGATACACATCATATGAGGAGTTTTAGGAACGCTGGTTCGTCGATGACGGGGACGCCGAGCTGCTCGGCGCGAGCTAGCTTGGAGCCGGCGGCTTCGCCCGCGACGACGAAGGAGGTCTTGGTCGAAACGTTTCCCGCTGGCTTTCCGCCTGCCTTGCGCACGAGCGCCTCGGCCTCTTCGCGCGAGAGTGTCGGGAGCGTGCCGGTCACCACTACCGTCTGTCCGTCGAGCGGCCCCGCCGCTGGCGCCTCGACCTTTTGCACCTTTATATGCTCAAGCAAGCGGGCGAGAAGCGCCTGATTCTCGGCCTGTGCAAACCAGGTATGCACAGCCGCGCCGATGACGGGA